>NZ_JJQY01000152.1:0-24439 GCF_000979295.1 Methanosarcina sp. 1.H.T.1A.1
GTCCGTCTCGTGGGCTCGGAGATGTGTATAAGAGACAGGAGTAAGACTGTAACCTTCAAGCCAAAAAGCGGGTCATTCCCGCTTGTCTCAGAGTTTCCCCTGCAGAACTCCATATTAACTTTTCAATCAGATTCTTAATTTAAAGTCTTACTTTAGTTCTCTATAGTATCTGCATTTTCTGCCGGTTTGAAAATCACCATAAATCCCCCACGGTTTAAAATTATTTTTGATCTCATATAGTTGGCGTTATATATTATGTGTGATATAGGATAAATACAGGAGTATTAAATTCAATTACTCTCCTTTCCGGAAGATATTACAAATAAGGAAGGGGTTCTTCGGTCAGGAAAATATAAAGGGGGTGCAAGATTGCTAAATATGAAGAAATATGGCAAGCTGTTGCTGAGCGCATATGTCATGAAGAAAATTAAGCCAGGGGGCTCCCAAAAGAGTGGAGGAATAATTAATAAATATGGTAAATTAGTTCTTGGGGCATATATACTTGAGAAACTCACGTCAGAAAAATCTCAAAAAGAATTAGGGCTTGAAATAGAACCAGAAGAAGTAAAATTGGATGAAGCAGGGGAGGGGTCTTCAATGAATACATTTTGTAAGATAATGATGGGTATGCTTGTCGGAGCTACAGCTATTTACGCGTTTAAAAAACATGCTGCTAAAAAGTGTGGGTACAAAATCAAAGTGCAATGAGACGAAAGGAGGGGTACGATATTGCATAAAAATAATAACTGGGGTAAATTTCTGTTGGGGGTATTTGCAGGAGCTGCAATTGTATATACTGTTAAAAAGTATATGTGTAACAGGTCCCTTCCAGAGGCTTTCAAATCTCTTCCTCTTCACTTCAAACAGGGGCAGGTCCCTCCAAAGATCAAATCAATTTATCCTGACAGGCAGACTTTTGCGTTCAGGCATGATTCCCCTATCTGGATCGAATTCGATATGCCCATGAATAATGCAAGCATTACGAAAGAGACCGTAATAGTAAGAAGTTCCGCATCATCAGAGCCTGTGGAAGGCCTACTGGATGCAGGGTCCAGAATAATGATGTTCCGTCCTTATGGCAAATATCCTATGGATGAGTCAGGTGCTGAAATAACAATTACCTTACTTGGAACCGAAACCGGATCAGGAGTCATAATAGACGAACGGGGAATTGCTCTGGATGGCGATAACGACGGAAAAGCCGGAGGAGACTTTGTATATACTTACAGGCTTATAAACTGAAATTTCTGCTCTCCGAAATAATCCCAGTTTTTTAACCTGTTTTCTTCTTCAATTTCTTTTTTTTATTGATTTTTATTTTATCTAATTTTATCTAATTTTTATCTAATTTTATCTAATTTTATTTCGTTTTGTATATTTTGTCCAATCTATCTATTTTTATTTTAGTCTTTTTCATTCGATTCTGTTTGACTCAGTTCTGTTTCAATTTTTCCCCGCTTTCCTTCTCACAGTACCCTCCCCCACCCGGCGTCTCTATAACAAAAACATCTCCCCTTTTTAGCTTAATTTCAGCCTGTCCCTCAACCTCGAGAACACTGCCGTCTCTGCGGATAAGCGTGTTCTTTCCGCACCTCCCGGGCCTGCCACCTTTGAGCCCGAAGGGCGGGAGTTTCCTGTGGCTTGAGAGAATGGCTGCATTCATATCTTTCAGGAACCTTATTTTCCGGACAACTCCGTTTCCGCCCATGAATTTACCCTCTCCCCCACTTCCCTGCCGGATGGAAAACTCCTCTAGCAAAACCGGAAACCTTGTTTCAAGGATCTCAGGGTCGGTAATTCTGGAGTTGGTCATGTGGGTATGGACAGCATCCGTCCCTGAAAATCCGGGGCCTGCCCCTGCTCCTCCGCAGATGGTTTCATAGTACTGGAAATCCGAATTTCCGAAGGTGAAATTATTCATGGTACCCTGGGAAGCCGCCAGCGTGCCAAGAGCTCCGAAAAGGGCATCAACAATGTACTGCGAGGTCTCAACGTTGCCTGCAACAACTGCTGCAGGATATTCCGGCCTGAGCATGGACCCTTCGGGGATGATAATTTCAAGCGGCCTTAAACAGCCTGCATTCAGGGGGATATCACTTTTTACAAGTGTCCTGAAAGCGTAGAGGACAGCAGCCAGGCAGACAGAGGCAGGAGCATTGAAATTATTTGAAAGCTGGAGGGAAGTACCCGTAAAATCGATTCTGGCACCCCGGTTCTTGCGGTCAATGGTGACTTTCACTTTAATTGCATTCCCGTCATCGAGCAAATAGGTGAATTCTCCGTCTGCAAGCCTGTCAATAACTCTTCTGACGGCTTCTTCAGCGTTATCCTGCACATGGTCCATATAAGCTTCAACGGTTTCAAGGGAAAATTCTTCAACCATCCTTTGCAGCTCCTGAAGCCCTTTTTCATTTGCAGCTACCTGGGCCCGGATGTCAGCCGTATTCTGGTCCGGGTTTCTTGCAGGGAATTTTCCCGAGTTCAACCAGGCCTTCAGCTTTTCTTCACAGAAACGTCCCTGTTTGACTATTTTCATGCCCTCGCTCAGCACCCCTTCTTCTTCAATGGTCCTGCTGCCCGGAGGCACGGAGCCCGGGCTTATTCCTCCTACATCGGCATGGTGGCCTCGGGAAGCCAGATAAAACAGGACCTCTCCGGAACTGCCAAACATCGGAGTAACAACCGTGATATCCGGGAGATGAGTGCCTCCATGATATGGAGAGTTGATCAGGTATACATCCCCTGCGTGCATTTCCTGAAACTGTGTCCGGATAAGGGATTTTACACATTCCCCCATGGAACCCAGGTGCACGGGGATGTGAGGGGCGTTTGCTATCAGGTTTCCGTGCCTGTCGAAAATCGCACAGGAAAAGTCAAGCCTCTCCTTTATATTTACGGAGTGGGCGGTTTTCTGCAGGGTGTAACCCATCTGCTCGGCAACGGACATGAACCTGTTATTGAAAATCTCAAGCATTACAGGGTCAGCCTCTGTCCCGATGGCTGTCCTGGCAGGAAGCGGAACTCTGCGGGTAAGGAGAAGGTGGTTGCGTGCAGTAATCTCTCCTTCCCAGCCGGGTTCAATTATAATGGTAGTGTTTTTTTCAATCAGAATTGCAGGCCCGCTTATGCAGGTCCCGGGCCTGAGTTCTTCTATCTGGAAGACAGGGGTTTTGCGGAATTCCCCATAACTGTACATCCGGACTCTGGAAACGGGTGAAAACACGGGATTCTCTTCAGTTTCAAGCAGAGGGTCAGAAACCCTCTCCGTAACCCCTACGACCTCCACTGAGACGGCTTCTACAAAAATGGATTTTCCTTCCATTACGAATCCGAAGCGTTTCTTGTGGGCTTCCTCAAACCCGGTCCTGAGGGCTTCTTTATCCGCAAAATCTACATCTAACTGCGTATCCGAACCTGCATAGCGCATATGTACCCTGTAAAGGACCCTGATGCAGTCTTCCTTAACCCCCTGCTCCAGCATTGAAAGCCGCCCTTCCGCCTCATGCCCTGCAAAAACAGATTTTAACTCGTTTATCAGCCCTTCTGACAGTTCAGCCCCAATATATTGTTCTTTGATCAGCCTCTGGTCTGCAAGCCCCATACCGTATGCAGAAAGAACTCCGGCATAAGGGTGGATGAAAATGCTTTTGATCCCGAGGGCATCTGCAACCCTGCATGCGTGCTGGGCTCCCGCACCTCCAAAGCAGCAGAGGGTATATTCTTTTATATTGTATCCCCGCTGGACCGAGATTTTCTTGATCGCATTTGCCATATTCTCGACTGCTACGGAAAGGAAACCCTCGGCTGCCTGCTCGGGTGTAAGGGTACCGCTCTCATGGGTGCTTCTCTCGCCAGAGACCTCTTCAGCAAGTTTTTCAAATTTCCTGCGCACAATTTCAGAATCAAGAGGCTGATCTGCACCCGGTCCGAAGATCTTCGGGAACAATTCTGGCTGCAATTTCCCAAGCATAAGGTTGCAGTCCGTAACCGTTAAAGGCCCTCCTTTTCGGTAACATGCTGGTCCGGGATCCGATCCTGCAGAATCCGGGCCTACCCTGAACCTGCCTCCTTCGTAATGGAGTATTGAACCCCCGCCTGCTGCAACCGTATGGATGCGCATCATGGGAGAACGCAGGCGTACACCTGCAACTTCTGTTTCCAGACTGCGTTCGTATTCCCCGCTGTACTGGGCTACATCCGTGGATGTCCCTCCCATATCAAAAGTAATTATCTTTTTTGCCCCTGCCATTTCCGAGGTTGCAACTGCCCCCACGATTCCCCCTGCAGGTCCGGAAAGGATGCAGTCCTTGCCCTGAAAAGCCCCCGAATCTATAAGCCCGCCGTTGGACTGCATGAACATGAGCCTGGGGCTATTTTTCCCCTTACTTTCTTCCTTCAGGCTTTCTTTTTCAGGTGCTTCTTTTTCGCCTTCTCTTTCTCTTTCGCCTTCTCTTTCTTGCAGGCTCTTTTCGACCATGTCAACATACCTGCGAAGCACCGGAGAGAGATAAGCATCCACAACCGCTGTTTCCCCTCTGCTCACGATTTTTATTAGCGGGCTTGCCTGATGGGACAGGGACACCTGTGTAAAGCCCGTTTCCCGCGCAAGCCTTCCGAGCTTTAGCTCATGCTCAGGATACCGGTAAGCATGCATAAGGACAATTGCAGCTGAGCGGATGCCAGCGTTGAAGGCCTCTTCAAGCTCTTTTCTGGCTCCCTCAAGGTCAAGGGGCACAAGCTCTTCCCCGCCCGCCCCGGACCTGCCTGAAACTTCGATAACCCTCTCATAAAGCTGGTCCGGAAGTTCGATTTTTTGTGCAAAAATATCCGGGCGGTTCTGGTACCCTATTCTGAGAGCATCTCCAAACCCCTGGTTTATAACAAGAACAGTGCGTTCCCCTTTTCGCTCAAGGAGAGCATTTGTGCCCACGGTTGTACCCATTTTGATGGCTTCCACCTGTTCTGCAGGAAAGGGAGCATTTTCAGGCAGCCCGAGAATCTGGCGGATCCCGTGCATGGCTGCATCTTCATAATGAGCCGGGTCTTCGGAAAGAAGCTTGTGTGTAATCAGTTTTCCATCAGGGCTGCGGGCTACGATATCAGTAAAAGTGCCTCCGCGGTCTATCCAGAACTGCCAGCGGGTTTTGGGGGACATGAAGGGAATAATTGTAGAGGTGGTATTAATTATTAATCGGAAAATTCTGGATGTAGCTCGAGTTCCATGCCTATTTTCAAAATGACTATGAGAAAATCGTATCTTTATAGGAAAATTCGAATAAAAAGAAAAAGCTTGGAGTTAAAGTGTGATGAAAAAGTAAGAGAATTGAAAATCTCTCTGATAAATCAGGTGTACAAAAAGGATTTTGAAGGGATATTTAAAATCTGTCCGCGTGAGACAAATTTAGGGATAAAACATCCTTTTGCTATCAGCAAAAAAGATATTAACGATCTCTCACGACCTCTTCTTTGCTGACAACAAAAAGGATTTAATTATTTAACCAAATTGTAAGCCCATTCGATCCATTCACAGAGGCATTCTAAATCCTCTTTCTCGATGGTAGCACCGCACCAGATGCGCAAACCCGAAGGAGCATCCCGGTAAGAACCGATGTCATAAGCAACTTTTTCATTCTCAAGCGTTTTAATCAGTGCTTTAAGCTTTTCGTCGGATAAATCAACTTTAAAGCAGACACTGGTACTGGACCTTATCTCTTTTGTTTCCGCTAAGAAATGGATCCAGTTGTTTTTAGCAACAAATGCCTCAAAGACCTCCAGATTTTCATTTGTCCGCTGGAGAAGTTGTTTAAGCCCTCCGACAGACTCTGCCCATTTTAATGCTGACAGCCAATCTTCATTAGCCAGCATGGAAGGGGTGTTAATAGTAGAGCCTTCAAAAATCTCCTTATTCAGTTTACCACCTTTGGTCAGTCGGAAAATTTTGGGCAATGGCCAGGCAGGAGTATAGCTTTCTAACCGCTGAACAGCCCGCGGGGATAAAATCAGCATCCCGTGTGCACCTTCCCCACCTAAAACCTTCTGCCATGAGAAGGTAATGACATCCAATTTATGGTAGGGTATATCCATAGCAAATACAGCAGAGGTGGCATCGCAAAGCGTGAGCCCTTCCCGGTTATCAGGAATCCAGTCGCCATTGGGCACTCTGACTCCGCTTGTAGTCCCATTCCAGACAAAGACGACATCATTCTTGAAATCGACCTGCTTTAAATCTGGTAATTTCCCGTATTCTGCCTCAAAAACTCGGGTATCTTTTAATTTTAACTGTTTAGTGATGTCGGTTGCCCATTCTTTACCGAAAGATTCCCAAACCAGAACATCAACCCCGCGGCATCCCAGCATGGACCACAAGCACATTTCAAAAGCGCCTGTATCGGAAGCCGGTACAATACCTACGAGATAATCAGCAGGAAGTCCAAGCATATCTCTTGTTCTTTTAATTGCTTCAGCTAATTTTTCCTTGCCAGGTTTGCTCCGGTGTGACCGGCCAAAAGGTGTATCCTTCAGCTCTTCAACAGAATACCCTGGATGTTTGGCACAAGGCCCGGAAGAAAAACAAGGATTTTTAGGAACTCGTGTTGGTTTCATTTTATCTTTTCCTTTTTTGGTACTGTTATGTCTTAGGGGATAAGAAATTTTCCAGTTACAGGCGAACATGTAATTGTAGCCATCCCCGAAGACTTAACAGTGTACCTTTTATTTATCTTTTCGTGCTACTTTTACATGGTCAAAACCGATGTTCGTAGCCAACAAAAAAGTGCCTATATATCTCTATAGTTTTTTGCATTTGTTTTTTTGCATTTGATGAAAGGTAATCGACCAAATAACCTGTATCTTCCTTTTTTTATTCCTTTTCTCCAACTTTCTAAATTCTGGCTTTTTGGAAATATTTATACATTGGAGGGTGGAATAAATCCCCATGAAAAAGTACCTGGGGATTATTGTTGACGCCGTTTGCAGGCGGCAGTTCAAAGGTGAGATTACTGTTGAAAACGGAAAAATCATTCGTGTTGAAGAGAAAGCACACGATAATGAGCAGTACATCCTGCCAGGGCTGGTGGACGCCCATGTGCATATAGAAAGTTCCATGACCGTGCCTTCGGTTTTTGCCCGGATGGCTGTTGCAAAAGGTACGGTGGCAGTGGTCAGTGATCCTCATGAGATTGCAAACGTGATGGGGGAAGAGGGCATTGATTACATGCTTGAGGATTCAAAAAAAGCCCCTCTTAAGGTCTTTTTTGGGGTGCCCTCGTGTGTGCCGGCTACACCTTTCGAATCAGCCGGGGCGGTGCTGGCTGCAGAGGCTGTGGACCGACTTCTGGCAAGGGAGGACCTGTATTACCTTTCCGAGATGATGAATTTCCCGGGCGTGATTTTTGAATTTCCTGAGGTAATGGCGAAGCTGGAATCAGCTAAAAAGTACGGCAAGATTGTTGACGGGCACGCACCTGGTTTGAGGGGAGCCGACCTGCAGAAATATATCGGGGCAGGAATTTCCACAGACCACGAATGTTTTACTTACGAAGAAGCGGTTGAGAAAATAAAACTCGGGATGAAGGTCCTGATCAGGGAGGGGAGTTCAGCCAGGAATTTCGAGACCCTGTACAGCTTGATAGATGAATACCCTGAAATGGTTATGCTCTGCACTGATGATTCCCACCCTGATACGCTGATATATGAAGGGCATATCGATAAACTGATCCGGGGCGGCCAGGAGAAGGGACTTGATATCTATAACATTATCAGGGCAGCGGTGATCAATCCGGTGGAGCATTACGGGCTCGATGTCGGACTGCTGCGTGAGGGAGACCCTGCGGATTTCATCATCGTAGACGACCTGAAAGCCTTCAATGTGCTGAGCACCTTTATCGATGGAGAATGTGTTTACGAAAACGGAAAGGTTCTTTTCCCGGTGGAAAAAGTTCCTGCAAGAAATGTTTTCAACAGAAACAAAATTTCAATTGAGGATGTAAAACTGGCTGTGCCTCCTGCAGGAGAAAATAAGGAAAGGGAAAATAAGGAAAATATAACGAAAATCAGGGTAATCGTTGCCAGGGACGGAGAACTGGTTACAGGCCAGGAACTGGCTCTGCCAAAAGTAGAAAACGGCAATCTGGTTTCGGACCCTGTACGGGATATTTTGAAAATGGTCGTCCTGAGCAGGTATGCAGATGATCCTGTTCAGATCGGTTTCATAAAGAATATAGGCTTGAAAAGAGGCGCTATTGCAAGCAGCATTGCCCACGACAGTCACAATATAATTGCAGTTGGAGCCGCCGATCAGGACATAGTTGAAGCTGTCAACCGGCTGGTGGAAAACAGAGGAGGAATCGTTGTGGGCACCGCAGAAAATCTTCTTGATCTTCCGCTTGAGGTTGCGGGCCTTATGAGCACCCTTGATGGAGAAGAGGTAGCTTCCCGGTACCGGCTGCTAAACGAAGAAGCCAGGAGGCTGGGAACGTCGCTTGAGTCGCCTTTTATGACTCTTGCATTTATGTCGCTTCTGGTAATTCCCGAACTAAAACTGGGAGATAAGGGCCTGTTTGATGTGACGAAATTCGAATTTGTCGAGCTTTTCGTAAATGAGTGAGCAGAAAAGGGCGGTGCAATTCCCCCAACTTCTGCCTCTTTAGCCTTTTTTGCTTTTTCTGTTTTTGCTTTTTCTGTTTTTGCTTTTTCTGTTTTTGCCTTTTCAGCTTTTTCTGTTTTTGTCATTTCAGCCTTTTCGGTCCTTTTCCACAATTTTCAAAACATCAACATTCGATGCGGTTTGTACGATAACAAACTGCTTGCTCACGGAAGCTGTTTTCTTTGCTGCGGTCTCCATACAGAGCATGAGGATTTTTACTGCATCCTGAAGGTTACTCTTTTTCGTCCAGTTATCCTTGAAACATTTATTGGCTACCTGCTTTGTAAACTCGTTTCCGAAAGCTATGAAATTGCTTCCCTTTCCCTGTGAGGTCAGGGTAAGTTCCGAGTCCCTGAGTTCGGCAATTGCATAATTTCCTGCTGAAGCGTACAGCCTTCTTTTTTTAACGACCCCGCCTTCAACTGAGGAGACCTCCCCTACCAGGATGCCGTTTCTCTCCGAGACTTTGCTCTTGCAGTCCGTGACCGTTATTTTGACCCCAAATTCCTCTGCCTTTTTTGCCAGTTCCTCGTCTATAACTATTTCACCGCTGTAAAGCTCTTTTTCAAGTTTCTCTCTATCGGACTTCTCTCCTTCAAAAGTGATTTCCCTCATGTCTCCGGCCATTACTGCACCGTTTTTTCCGACGAAAGCGATAACCAAGGTCATTTTTACATCTCCAGAACATGTCTTAAAAGGATCTAAAGGGATCTTCTGTCTTTAAAGTGTCTATTTCTTATTATTTTAGCTTTGCAGAGAAGTCCTCAAGTGATGTAAATTAATTTTCTTGCAAATTTATTTTTCTGCAAATCTGTTTTCTTTCTCTTACAAAATTGGATGGTCACCTATTAAGCAGTTGATATTTCACCAGGGAACCTGAACCCTATAGAAAAATAAAACATGGAAAGACAT
Source organism: Methanosarcina sp. 1.H.T.1A.1 (assembly GCF_000979295.1). Taxonomy (NCBI): domain Archaea; kingdom Methanobacteriati; phylum Methanobacteriota; class Methanomicrobia; order Methanosarcinales; family Methanosarcinaceae; genus Methanosarcina; species Methanosarcina sp. 1.H.T.1A.1. Next base: position 9,557 of record NZ_JJQY01000152.1, read on the forward strand.
AAAACATGAAAAGACACGAAAGACACAAAATATGGAAAGACACAAAATATGGAAAGACACAAAACACGGAAAGCCCGGAAAAAATAGGGAAATGGAGAAAAAACCATGAAGGTTTCAATTTTGCCTTTTTACACTTCACGGCACTTGCTCGGGCTTTTAGTCAATTAGTACGTGACTTCAATAGAGTTTCCATCCTTATCAGTAGCCCTTATCCGTATCAGAGAAGGCAAATAAAAAGCTACAGTTTTGCGCTCTAAAGTATCATTATTTGTATCATCATTTTCTTTTTGATTGATTTTCGCATCAAGAGCCTTTCTTTCGGCGAAAGTCGACTTTTTTCCCTCTGAAGCTGGTCTGCTCCGGATTAGTTGTGAAAGAGGGCATATTCTGGATACGTGCATTAACCCAGCACATGCGGAGCATTTAATATTTTTTATTTGGATTCCGGAAAGCTTATTTCTTGTCATGAGTCCCCACTCTTTATTTACTCTCGAATTTTTATATCCCACGTTTATGCAAAATATTTAACACTGTAGTATATCTCCCCACTGTATTTAATTCTTTTGATTTATCGACAAGCCCGTCCTCAAAAAGTAACTATCTAATTATATTACTCCAGCTTTTTTAGTTCTGGCTTCGGTTTGGTTTTCTAAAAACCTTTTATATAATATGGGGAAGGCTAGTCTATTTAACATAAAACTCAAAATATTTAGGAAATAGAGCAAATACCCATTACCTGACCTTTTGCAGATGTTCTAAAAAAAGCATTTTTCTTGTTATCGTTTTTGGAGAATTACTCCTAAATCTGCAATTATTAGTTTAACTGATTCTTCGAGAAATGGGAATTGGAAGCTTTGAATGAAGGCATGAGGTCGAAAAGTGTGGGAAATTTCAAAACCACATGTTTGAATACCCGGGGAAGTTTTCATACTAAACGATATCAGTAACAATTGTGAAACTTGAATCGACATCTGCGGAAAGTGGGGATAATGCTTAATTGTAAAAACAAATTACCGGCATCCCTCGAAAAACAGAGAGGGATATTGCCGGTTTTCTTCAGACTCCGGGAAAGGTTATCCTTTAAGGTTTTAGGTTATGGTTATCCTTTAAAGTTTTAATATCCGAGAGTTTTGAGTGCTTGCGGGAGAAGTGTACTGATATTCTGCATGATTGTTTTTTTGATACCGTTTACCATATCCATTTCTTTATCATCGAGCACCTTTGCAGACCGGATAGCCACGAAATACACAATCATAAAGGCCGCATATTCCCAGCTTGCCCCGGACAACGGGAGCATTTCCCGGGCTGCGAGCATGCCCACAACCAGAATGGCACCTATAAGGGTCAACCTTCTGTACATCGGAGTAAACGGATGCATGTGCTGTGACCTCCAGGCTCTCAGGGTCATTAAGACCTCTATGGATGCAAAGGATACAGAAGATGCTACTGCTGCACCTATCATACCATACTGTGGTATGAGTACGAAGTTAAGTACTGCATTGGTTCCTGCACTTGCAACCGAGCACTTCATCAGAAAGTCAGAGTCTCCGGATGCCATTATTGTGTGGTAGTTGAATCCAAAGTACGAGTTTGTTACGAATCCCAGGGCAAGGATGCGCAGAACCATGGCACCGCCTGCATAGTCTGCTCCGTAGATTTTCGTCAGGATAAAATCCGGATATACGAACATCAATGCAAAGACCGGGAAGGTGAGCAGGAAGCACCACTTCGTCATTATCGCGTAAATCGAGCCAAGTGGCTCAGTCCGCTTTTCTCCCCACAGCTTTGAGGTTACAGGGGTATACACGAACCCCATGGAACCGATTATCATGGACAGGAACCCGACAAGAGGATATACTGCACTATAAACTCCAACGACTTCGGCGGACTTGAAATAACCAAGCATTATGGTATCTGTCCAGGTCATGAGGTTAAGCAGGGTCGCGCTTATTAAAAGCGGGAATGAGTACCTGATCAGCTTTTTTGTGGGCTCACTGAATTTAAGTTTCCATTCCGGTTTGATTGGGGGTCTTTTTATAAAGTAAACTGACATTATGCCAAATGTAAAGACCATTGAAAGCAGGTCTGCAAATACAACTCCTTTCAGGGACACCCCGAAAAACACGGCAGCTGAAGCAAATCCCAGCAGGGATATCGGCCTTATGATGTTGTAGAAGTACATGTTGACACTTGTACGGCCAAATCCTCTGTAGATCGCCACTGACAGGTTCAGGAGTATGGTGAACGGGATGGCAAAGATCATTATCCTGACAACGGATAAGATTTTACCCTGTATATCAAACCCTTCCCCGGCTAGACGTTCAAACAATAGAGGTGAGACCAGCATGGCAAGCATACCGGCAACAAGGCCCATTAGTACAGCCGAGAGAATCAATTCATGAATCTTATATTCCTCATGCCTGCCTCTGAAGTATGCAATATACCTTGGCACCCCTTCGTGGAGTCCGAGAGTTGCTACGGCGCCTGTTATTGATATTACTGTAAGTGCAAGGGAATAGGTGCCGAAATCGGCTGGCGAGAGATATGATGTGAGCACTCCTTTAATTACGATATCAAGCAGCATTCCAATAAGTGTTCCTGCCAGGATCACACCGGAACCTGCCACTATCCGGTTGACCGATTCGTTAACTGACATGAGAATCCCCGTTCCTTAATTTCCGGATTCCGGGGCTTCCGGACAAGAACAGAATTCTGTTGCCCTGCCAGTTACGATTGAATAACTCTCGGTCAGCTGGTTAAAGTTTAAGCGGCTTCTTTCTGCAGGCTGCAGGAAATTAAAGCCTGATTCTTTAACTTTGAATAGTTTGCCAGATAGGGTGCTGGTATTTGATGGAACAAAATAAGTACCGGGTTGGATAGAAAATTTCATATTAGGGTTCAGGGTTTCAAAGTTTGCTGTTTCAAATTCCTTAAAACAGCTGTAAATCTTAAGTGCGTTGTTGGATCTATCTTTTTGCTTGATTCCTTGTCCGATTGCTCCGGGATGAGCTTTTAAGACAAAGTCTAATTGGGGTTTCTCTTTAACAATCGACATGGTTCTTTTACGACCTTCTGGGTTGGATTGAAGTTAGGTCTTCGATTGTATCCGGGGTTGGAGTCCAGGTAGGGTATGGTAGAATCCGGGGCTGGGTTTCCCGCTGGATTCTATATCGGATTGAGTGTCTGAGAACTCGGTTGGGTAGAGTGTCTGAGAACTCGGTGGTGGCTGGACTTTCTGGCAGTACCCGATGAATTGTGGGTTGGATTTTTCCGGGCAGTGCTCCCTGGGTTGGGTTGGATCCTGGTAGGGTCCCGATTGTGTTCGAATCGGGATTGTGTTCGAATCGGGATCGGATTCGAATCGGGATCGGATTAGAAGCTGGATTCTGGCAGGACCCTGTCAGGTTCTCTACCGAATACTGAATATGGTCTACCGTGGTTTGTTTCTTTTTTCCGGCAGGCATGGGTGTAGCCCACCGGCACCTCAAACGGAATGTTTATTTCTCCATTTCAGATGGATTTCAGTAAACCTGTTTTTTGAAGGCTGCTGCCTTTTTCGTATAATGGCTGTTCAGGGAATTCTCGAGCCATTAACTCAATGCATCAGCAACCGGTTTAGATGCCGAATGGCTGCTGAAAGGTAGCAGGGTACGTTTTGTAAGTTTGAGATTGTATTTCTTAAAACCGGAGAAATTTCAACTTATTAAATTTCCTTTAATATTTCCCCAAATTTTATCAGGAGTACCTGATCGACTAAATATATAAACATTTCGAGAGGATTATTTGATTATCATTATCGGGTCAAACTGGCACCTGAACAAAAACTCATTTACGATGTCCTTCTCAAAAGGTCTGGCTAAAGGCTGGTTCTAAAGGTACAGGGCTGGTATTTTAAGATCTGCTCTGGAGTCATAGTCTGGTTCGATTTCCAAAAATAAGACCTAAAAACACGTATTCAAAACCCTAAAACCTGATTTGCCTTTTTCGGACATCTCTAAACTTATTCCTCATGTAGGAGATTTCGGGTTCGAAAGGGTATCTTTTCTCCTCTTTTTTGTTTACAGGCTGGATAAAATAAGGCTTCTCTCCCGAAGGAAAATTAGTGCAATAACTGCGGAGAAATGTTATAATTTATCATTATAATTATTCTTTTAATCTTAAACGAAAATTTACCCGACAGTGTTCCCTAATCCGACTATTATAATAATGATTTTGTATCTTGACCCGGAAAATACTTTAAAATCCAGATATTATAATACATCTCCTCAAATCTGTCTATTTGAGACTCCCGATAAACAGATCACCTTACAGAAGAAAAAGAGAGGCAAAAAAGAATGATTTTCAGGTATTTTTCATGCCTGAAAATGTAAAAAGCTGAAGGAAAGGTTCAGCCCTTCGTCAAGGATTGTAGAGACTTAATCCATTCTCTAAGCAGGCTGGTTATTTTAGAGATCATTTCAGAGCCCTTAGTACCTGTACTATTTCCCTGCTCAGACATCTGTTCAGCCGTCAGTCCTGTACTTTCCGCATCCTGCAGATTAACCGAACGAGTTTCCAGTTCAGAACCTGATTCGGTTGCATTTTCTGAAGCGTTATTTCCCTTGCCTGTTATTGCAAAGGAGGAGAAACCTGTGGTTTCGGCTGTAAAATACGTAAACTCATCATCTTCTTTCAATATGGAGACTGGTAGTTGTTCCCATTTTCCATCATTGTACCTGTTCAGGGCAATGGAAGAGCTATCTGTCCTGTTTTCCTGCATCCAGGCCTTTTCAACCTTAAAACAGATGATAGAATTTTCAATGTTCTTTGAGGTTGCATATCCGCTGTTTCCTACCCAGACATTAAAGGATTTATAAACGTCCCCGGAAGGTAGTTCAGAAACAAGTATGGATTTATTCTTTAATTCCTCAACAATGGTTGTGGTCTTACCTGCAGTCTTTTTTGCATCAAATTCTACATACACAATACAGGTTGCATTATTTTTAAGATCAAACTTTACTTCTTTCCCGTTTGTAATAAAGACCTGGGAGATTTCTTTAACCTCAACATTTTTTGCAGGTTCAGGGGAACCACCGCCACCACCGGCGCTTCTGTGGCTTCTTCCTCCACTGCTGCTCTCGCTTTCATCTGCTTCGTTATTTCCAGATCCATCATCTATGGTTCCACTGTCGACGGGCCCGTTATCTACAATTTCATTTTCTCCAGTTCCGTTGTCCCAGGTTCCACTGTCTCCGGTTCCACTGTCTCCGGTTCCACTGTCCCCGGTTCCATTGTCTCCGGAACTAGCTTCTTCCGTTTCTGTAACAGTAATTGTGGCAGTTTTTGAATCCATGCCGTTTTCATTGGTTACAGTGAGTTTGGCGGTGTAAGTCCCGGGGGTTGTGTATTCATAAACTGCGCTCTGATCGATAGAGTCAATTGCGCCGTCACTGTTAAAGTCCCATTCTCTTCCTTCAGCATTTTCCGAAAGGTCGGCAAACTGGACGGAAAGAGGGGCAGGGCCGCTTGTAACACTGCTTTCAAAGTTTGCGACCGGAAGTACAGGTGTGGGTTCTTCAATGGGTTTTTCAGTACCTGATACGAGAGGGAGGGAATCTGCATAAATACTGTTTTCAAAACTATATGCAACATCAGCAATTCCGTCTCCATCTGCATCGGTTGCAGTTTCTGAAAAGCCTGATCCGTCAGGTTTTCCCCAGAAGTTGCCTCCTATATAGGGTCCGCCTACAATGTTTGTGCCTGCGGTTTTTGCAGTACTGTATGCATTTCCTATTCCGTTCTTTATTTCTTCATTAACATTGTTAACAAAGTAGTTATTAAAAACGAGATTGTTATCACTTCTTGGACATACATAAAGACCTGAAACGCCGTTTGAGACAATGGTGTTACCTGAAAGTGTGTTGCCATCAGAAGTGCCCAGGTGAATACCTCGACCGTTGTTGTTGGAAGCCGTGTTGCCTGAGATGGTGCTGTCAGTAGAAGTTGCAAGCACAATCCCGTAATCTCCATTATTTGTTACAACATTGTTTGAGACGGTGCTTCCTTTAGAACTCAGAAGGTAAATTCCGTACCCATCGTTCGAAAGTTTGTTGTTTTCAATGATACCGTTATTACATCCTGAGAATTGGATCCCTGAATAGCTGGTTTTTGTGCCAGTAATTGTAAGTCCGCTAATCCTCACGTTATCTGCCTTCACGGCGAATACATGGGCGCTTGAACTCCTGGCTTTGATGATTGTGTCATCAGGATTTCCGGATTCTGACCTGACTACCAGATTGTCTGTATTGATTACAATATTTTCGGTATAGGTTCCGGGTTTTATGATAATTTCATCGCCTGAAGTTGCGTTGTTCACTGCTGTCTGTATCGAATCACCTGGCTGGACTGAAATCTCAGCTGCAGCCACGATACCCGATCCTAATATTAAGATAAGAAAAGTTGCCAATAACGTTATTTGCCTGTTTATTCGGATTCCTCCGTAAATTCAGGGAAGTATGGATGATACTTCAATTAATTCAACGGGGATTAATAATAAACAATATAAATATATTGGTATAAATAAATATTAAATGAAAGATATAATTAAAAATCGCACAATGATTACAAAAATTATCAATTATTCTACTTTGAATTTACCTGAAAAACAGAACAATTTATGTGCAGGATTAATCATGAATTATTTTTCTATTTGCAGTTTATGTATCTGTTTTATCCGTTGTTCAGGTAAATAATTTATTCAAGCAGTATATATATACTAATAATGGTTTATTTTCTTTTAATTTTTCTCAACTGGAAATTACTCTATCAAATATTTACTGCGTTTAACCTTTTTCCGGAAGGTTATATCCTGTATACAAAAATTTGAGGAACTCAGCGCCTTTATATGAAGAAGCGTAAAACCCCCGGGTCTTTAGCCTGGCGGTAGTTTATAAGACTAAAGTAGGGTAAATTAGATAAAAAGGGATTAAAAATAGAGTAAATAGAAAGAGAGTCAAACTTGCGTAGACTCTCTTTTAATTTTAAAATATTTTCTAATTAAATATATTAATTTAACTTTGTTCCGCATTCTCCGCAGAACCTGGTGCCAATGGATACTTTGTTGCCACAGCTCGGGCATTTTGTGAGTGCAACGGATGCTCCGCAGTTATTGCAGAATTTTCCTTCACCTGAGGGTTTGCCGCATTCCGGGCATAAAGTCTGCCTTCTCTCTATATCGCCTTTGAATACGCTTGCATTCGCGGCTTTCTCTTTCATTTCATCTACCATGCGTTCTGCTCTTATTGCAGTCAGCTCAACATTTTCCCTTGGCGCACATTCCACGCAGAGATTGTCCTGCTCGTTCCAGTCAGCTTCACAGACATAGTGTTTGCATCTCGGGCACCTGCAGAAGTGTTCCTTTGCTTCATTCTGGGCTGTTTCAAAGGCATCTTCCCACTCTTTGCGCCATTCAGGAGACATTCCCTCTTTGCGGTCATTGAGTATATCCACGCCTCTTTCGATTGCGTTTCCAACACGGTACTGGCCTACAAGGTCAGAGCCTACAGAGAGTGCTTTTCCAAACATGCCAAATATGCCTGTCTTCTTATATGTCCTGGATTCGATGAATCCTGTTTTATAGCCGTCCTGACAGATATCACAGTAGAAAGTAAACTGGAAACCTGATTCTGAACTGTTGTCTTCGTAGTTTCTTGTAAAAGGCTGGAGTTGTGATTTCTGGAATCCCACTTTATCACCTCAACGGTTTGCCACATTTGATACACTTCTTGCTTGTAGGGGGCTGTTCGGTCCTGCATTTGGGATTGGGGCAGACAATGATAATCGGAGCGCCGCAATTGCTGCATTTATCCCCCAGGAACGTCTCTTTTCCGCAGCTTTTACATGTGTTCCACAGCAAAACGCCGCAGTGGCCACAGACTTTTGCCCCATCCTCAAGAGGGTATCTGCATATCGGGCATCTCATGGGCCCGAGAGGGTTCTCCTGTGTACAGAACGGGCAGAAGTTAGAATCACGTGCGATCAATTTTCCGCAATATTTACACGGATGTTTATAACTGGCCATCTTTCTACACCCCTTTAATTTTTATTTGCCTGGAAGAGGCCCGGACAAATATACTATTAGTAATTATTGTATTGTAGTTTTTGAAATTTCCGGTATTGAACTGTAAAACCCGTCGTATCAAAAAAATTAGTACTTAATCTGATTAAAAGCTGTATATCCGGGAAAAATTATACCTTAAAAGCTACCAGAATGAAACTAAAACTGCATTAGTCGTCTCAGGAAGCTCAAAGTACCGGATAATGCCGATTCTGCCTTCAAGAAGGAAGAAATGCACTTCATAGCTTTTATTGCAACAATTGAATTCTCAAAGAGCCTATTTTATCTTTACTATTTATTTTCAGGCACTCAACCGTATGGGTTAAAATAACATGCATTTAAATACCACAAAATTTTGTTAAAATCTTCTCGAATAAAATGCAGTAGCTCGTACCTAGCGACTGAATACTTTTTACCTGTAAGTGCAGTTACTAAAAAGGTTACTGGATAATTAAATAACTAAAAAGGTTACTGGATACTAAAATAACTAAAAAGGTTACTGGATACTAAAATAACTAAAAAGGTTACTGGATAATAAAATAACTAAAAAGGTTACTGGAAACTAAAAAAGTTACTGGAAACTAAAAAAGGTTACTGGAAGAATTATTGCATAATCCTTCTAGCTTCAATATAATACCTTTTCTCGTTTTCCTTTCCAAGGGAAAAGGATTTTCTTGGGAGAATCCCCTTCTTTTTTATTAGAGCAAAGAAATCGCTTCTTTTGAAGGACGGAAGGAAGAAACCAATACTTTCAGGCTCTTTTCCGAGTTTTTCCACTACTTCAGGGTCATGTTCATATTCAACCGGATAGTCGTCAATAACCTCGTCAAGGGTTTCAACCTCCAGGTCATGCTCAGGGTTATCTAAGATGAGGACGCCACGCCTGTTTTTTGTAATAAATTCGATTGAATGTCCGGTTACTTGATTCTCAGCATATTGGGCAGTTAAATTGCCTGATGGAGCTTCCATAATTCTCGCATTGAACCTTTTAAGCAGTTCCCCAGGGTCAACCCCTCTTACAATCCTGTGAATTGGCTCAAAAGTAAGCCCCGGATCATGAATGTTTACAAGCTCTACAAGTGCGTATCTGGCCGGGTGGTTGTCCGGGACCGTCCCTTTAATTTTCTCCCAGAAACTCTTTGCTGCAGCAAGGCTGTGGTTTCCATCTCCAACAAGGAGGGTCCCAAGAGCCTGAATCCTTTCCGAAATCTCCCTAATTGTCTTTTCATCGCTGATCTTAAAGCCTTTTATATGGCCGCCGTCTTCCATCAGGTCAAAATCATAAATCTGGTTTCCTTCATAAACAGGACTATCTGTGTTCAGAGGAATAACGGAAAAGTCCGGGTCGTCGTATAAAACAAGAACATGCGTAAGCTCCAGCTCTGCATTTTCTCTTATTATGACTCTTGCAGGAAGCCTTTCTTTGATTGTTTTTTCAGTCGGCCTGATAAAGGATTCAGATCCATCATACTCATATCCTTCCAGATCGATTGCGACAACCAGACCTGTCCTTTCACTCCCTGAGACAGCACGCTTTACAAGAACAAAGCAGGGGCCATGATCAAAAAGAGTAGCTTTGTAATTGTGCATTGCCTTATGAATATTATTTACTCTATTTTCATCTAAAGGAAGATAGATTTCAGGGTAAATTAAATTGAGAGTAGAAGGAGTATCTCCAACAAATTCTTCTACTCTTCTCCAGTACTCTATATCCTGAGTATGCTGGTCACAGGCAATTACTGCCCATTCGCTCCAGTTAGCCTCTGGAAGAAGAATGTGAGGAACGTGCAATATCATGGTTAATTAAAAATAAAGAGAAGATATAAAGATTTCTAAACACATTCCTAAACTCCTTCTCTAAATACCTTCTTTTGGCATATACTGAAAGCAAAGAATAGAGCCTCCTCTTTTTATTGAAGGGTACTGTGTAGATAGCTATTTTATCGAGAACAGCCTGTGTTAGGTTCTGTAAGGAATAATATGTAAATGTGTGGGATAATTTGAAAACTGTCATGATCCGGATTGGGAAAGAGGCAAAGTGCTTTCGTAAATGGATACGGAAGGGCATGTTGTCCTATACTGTCCGGATAGGCAGAATTCTCGCAAAAATTCTCGACCTCTGCATTTTTCCGGAGATTCTGGACCTTTTATGGCAGACTATAAAACCCAATACCCGAAAGCTAACTCCGGTAGAGGAACAGGAAGCACGAACCGTATTTGGAGACGGCATCAATTACCGACAGGTGCGTATCGACGAAAATTCGCTAATTGCCTGGCTAGGGGCAAAGATAAACAATTGCTCGGGTATGGGTGTTACCACCTTTCATACAATCAACTTCAACGAAAAAATTAAGACTGCTGTAGGCAATTCAGACATGAAGTGGCTTATTCATGAATTAGCCCATATAGCACAGATGGAACACGTCGGTTCGAAATATCTGGTCGAAGCAGTTTATGCACAGGCAACAGAAGGATACGGATACATTCCAGGTGCAAAACTGCATTTATATGAATATAACCGCGAACAACAGGCTTCGATTGCTGCAGATTATTATATCGCACGTATTTCAGGCAACTCAACAGCTCCGTATGATACTTATATTGCAGAACTGCAAGCAGGGGAGTTATAACTATGGTCTTATCCTGACCCTGTCCTCTTCTACACCTACAAAACTACAACTACAAAACTACAACTACAAAATGTCTTTTCCAATCATTACGTAATTGGCATTAAAGTACTGTAATTTGAAAATTATCACTTTTATTAAGGAAGCCGTAAAGGTTTCTATACTTATAGATGTACTCGTATACCTATCTCAAGCTGACTTTCGGGAAGAACTCCTCTTTTTTTCTAAAAGCACCCATAACTTCTCGCATTCATCAGCTGTCAGTCCGATCTGTTTGACCAGATATTCTTCTGTTTTTTCGTTTTTTACCGTCCCTTTTAGCAGATTACTTATTGTATCCCTGTGGTGCCCTGTTATCCTTTCAATACTTCGTATTCCATTTTTTTCGAGAAAAAGCCGATATATCATCCTTATTTCAGTTCCGGGCAGATGCTTGCGATAAACAGCTGTACCGACTGTTTCCATGAAAAATTTCCCACAATGCTTACAATAATATCTCTGGTGTCCGGTCTTATATTTTCCACGTTTTATTACGGCTTTTCCTTCCTCCTTAAGATGATACTCACATTCAGGATTTGGACACACGACTTCATCTGTTTTTCTGGTTATACGATTTCCCCTCCCTGAGTCCAGATTGACTATCTGGTCTATTACGCATATTCCACACATATTTCCGAATTTTTACAAACAATTCAGTGCGAGTTGCATACTGAAATAATTTAATTAATAAGTTATGGATTTATTGATATATTTATCTTACTTATTGCGATGTCTTCCAGAAAGAGATTTCTGCAAAATTAGTCAATGTACATCTCGAAAAAAAACCAAATACATTAAAAAAATATTTACAATTAAAGTGATAAGCCGTTTACTCTTTACAGCCATGTTTTGGAGAGATATTTTTATCCCTTTTCTGCAAATATATATTAATCTGGCCTGCTAATATCGTTTTATGCCTGTAGAAACAAGAGAAATTTCAGTCACTGGAAAAGAAGATTGTGGAATTGTTGATATTACTGAAACGGTGTCAGAGGAAGTCAAAAACTCCAAAATAAGAAACGGGACAGTTACGGTCTTCTGCATCGGGTCAACCGGAGCAATAACCACAATGGAATTTGAGTCAAACCTTTCAAAAGACGTTTCAGAAACTCTTGATAAGCTAATCCCTCTGAATAAGGACTACCATCACCACAAGACCTGGGGTGATTACAATGGAGGTTCTCATTTAAGATCATTGCTCATCGGCCCGAGCCTTACTGTTCCTTTTGTTGAAAAAGAATTGACACTTGGGACCTGGCAGCAGATTGTATACATAAATTTTGACAGGATTGAAAGGTTGAGAAAAATCGTGCTGCAGATTATTGGGGAATTTTAATTCTCGGGGAATTTCGTTATTTTTCCAGGCCGCGGATAATACTGGACGAAATTGCAATTCCCATGCAGGTGTCCAGCGTCACTGAAGACATAAGCCCTATCACCTTTCCGGTCTGCAGGATCGGAGAACCGCTGTCCCCGGGCTCCGGCATATTATAGCACTGGAAGCCCAGAAAAAGCAGTGAAGCTCCTGCGTTAACCACCCTGCAATTGATGGCGTGGATATCATTAACAAGCACAGCCTGCTCCAGTTCAGCTGCGCTGCCAAGCTCGGTGATTTCAAACGTGCAGGCCGGAGGAAGCTCTATCAAAGCTAAATCAAAATCCTTTAAAATACGCGTAACAGCGAGTTTTGTTCCGTCAACTGTTAAATGGTCTCCTTCCCCCCGACGAAATATATGAGAAACCGTGACCATGTAAGGCAATCCTTTGAGTAAGATAACAGCCCCGACAGTACAGCGTTCTCCCTTATAGAAAAAAGAACCACCCGATTTTATCATAAGCTTTCCTCAACCTGCCGATTTTTCTTAGGTCTGGTCTTAGGTCTGGTTTATGGTATTTTTGATGTCTAATTCTATTTCCGGTTTTTACGTTAAATTGTGATTTGTTGGTCTACTCATTATTGGAACAAAACGTACCTGGTGTGGACGTTCTATGGATGTTTCAGAAATAATACTAAGCGAAGTATTGCCTGAACTGAAGAGACAGGTTGCTGGTGTATAAAGTAGAAAGTAGAAGGTTATGCAAATTCTTTAACGATATCCCCCTGAATGGGGAATTATCCTGTGAACTCGTTTTTGGTACTCCCGGTATTCGTCGCCAAACTGTGACACAAGCCTGCTTTCCCAGTGCAGGGACCCCAGATACAGGTATATGGTAGACAAAAGGTATATGACAAGCAGATTGACGGTCATAAAGGGCGTGAGCCACATTATGACCAGGCCTGAGAGCAGGAAAGGGTCCCTTACCCAGCGGTAAATGCCCCGGATATTCAGGGGGCCTGCTTCGGGAGTCTTTGGTGCAGATAGCTGTGAGCGTAATTTAAACCTGTGGGGTGCATCAAGCAGTGCTCTGGGAGCAACGATTACAGCAATCAGCTGTCCCCCGACCATCAGCCAGAGCCAGGGTGAAGGTACTATGTAGAGAATCGGCCCCGGATTTTTAATAAGCAGATAGACGAGCGGCGCTATCGTTACAAATGCGATGAGGCTGTATACCGGCATATAATATCTTTCTGCCCTGGAACCCACGACTCGCATGATGAAGCGTTTGAAGGGCAGGCTTGCCGTAAGGCTGTGAATAGCTGCAAATGCAACCAGACAAAAAACAAGGATAATTGTGGACGAAACCAATTCCAATATTCCCCATTTTTTAATTTGAATAACCTGGTATTTAGCATTTGTGAACTGATGGGGCTGTCAAATTTTCTGGTACTAATCAATTTTCTAAATGTTCCCACATCAGTATCTAAAAATCTTACTTTAAAGATTCCTGATACATATTAGAAGTTCACTCAATATAGGGCAAACAATACAAATCGATACCGCTTTTTTGTACCCTTTTTTTATAACTCTCATCATTCCTGAAGACCCTAAAAACATGGTGGACTTAAGTATAAATATTATAATGTTGTAATATGGTCTGTGTAATAATCTTCACAATGTATGTCCCTTAAATTACTCGCTCAAAACCAGGCTGTGTGTATATTGTTAAATTGAATTTCTGGTCAAAGGAGCATTTTTGAACATATCAGAGTCCAAACACGGGGTTCATACCAGGCACATACTCTGAGAATAATCTGAAGTTGCAGCAAACTAAAAAAAGAAAATTCTTACTTAATTAATCTAAAAAAGAATTTTTTCCCTTCTAATTTGGAAAAGGAGCCTTTTAAATCCCTGATTAAGAAGATAAACGTTTAATATTGTCTTTTAATGAGGTATGATCACAATGAAATATCACAATTTTAAACCATATGCAAAATATGGATTATTTCTCATATTTCTAATTAGTTTGGTTGGCACTGCGTGTGCAGATACAAATCAACTTGTGTATTATGACTGGTCTGCAGACACTGGAAATACTATAGTTGACACCTCCGGAAACGGAAATAACGGTGCAAATTATGGCAGTACAACCTTTATTCTGCCAACTGGACAAATGGCAAGACATTTTAACGGACAAAACAGAATAACAATACCTAACAATGAACAGTTGGCATTTACTGATCCATATATAACATTTGGGGTATTTTTCCGTTATAATTCTAATAATCCGACTAATTGCACATATTTAGTTTCTAAAGGCAATAACACATGCAGTCTCAGCATTGACCATACGGATTCAATACTGAAATATGAAGTTTATGCAGATGGGCATGCTATTTCCGGCTGCAGTGCAAGTCCTATACAGCCTGACGAAGATTATGAGGCTATTGTGACATATGATGGTTCTCATGCTCAATTGTACATCAATGGAATTTCTAATGGAAAAGGTGTAGATTATACGGCAGTTGCTTTAGGCCCCAGCTATAACACGGATGACTGGACAATAGGATCATCTCCCGATACTACGTACGGGCTAAACGGGGAAATATATTCTTTTTATATTTATGACAGAACGTTAACTCCGTCTGAGATATTAGATTTATATGTGAATGATATCCACACCGTAAGGGATTCAGGCAAACCCGGAGGCATTGTTCTAACATGGGACGATGCAGCAAATATTCATACGTGTTATACCTGTCTCTTATACACATCTCCGAGCCCACGAGACGGACTCCTATCT
>NZ_JJQY01000152.1:24460-26078 GCF_000979295.1 Methanosarcina sp. 1.H.T.1A.1
TACACCTCTCTATTCGTCGGCAGCGTCAGATGTGTATAAGAGACAGGTTCTAACATGGGACGATGCAGCAAATATTCATACGTGTTATACACATTTGCCAATTTTCCAAAAGTATAACGCTACATGCACTATGAATGTAAATAAAGTAAGCCACAGACCACAGGCTATAATAGATGAACTAAATGCACTTCATGAGGCTGGATGGGAAATAGCTGCACATGGGTATAACCACACAGATTCAGTTAACTTTCTACAGAATAACACTACTGAAGAGTTTCTAGACCAGGAAATATTCCCGAACATCGTAGAAATCACCCGTTATGGTTATCCGGTTTATACCTTAGCATATCCCTTTTCGCATAGAACTCCAACTACTGATAGAATACTAGCTCCATATTTCCGGACACTTAGAACGGGAGTCCCCGATGTTGTAAATGATAATGTCAATGAAACACTACTGGCTTATTATGATTGGGACAATGCTCGACTTCTGTATGGTGTTGAAATAGATAACAGTGCTAATGTTAGCTTACAGTCCATAGAATATGGGATTGATCACGCGATAACAACAGGGAGCGTATTGGTGTTATACGGGCATGCGATTACTCCAACGGGTGATGAACGATATCAAACTTCAGAATCGAGACTGGAATCTATTCTAGATTATACCAGTCGTAAAGGCGGAGTATTTTATCACATGGGAGATCTGGGTGATTCGTCCTGGGTGCGACCCTCCAGATTTTCTAATGTAACTGCAAAGTTCACAGTTTCTACAAATAGTTTATTGGTTGGGAAAGACGTAACGTTTGTGGATTACAGTATCAACCAGACCACTGAACTGCTTGATTTCGGGGACGGTTCGCCTAAGAGTAGTACTGCAAATGTTACTCATACATATACAACACCGGGAACTTATACGGCTAATCTAACGGTAACAAATGACGTTTCCAGCGATTCGATGCTTAAAACAATTACGGTAATTCTACCGACAGCTCCAGTTGCCAGTTTCACCAGTGATTACACAACCGGAGTTTCGCCACTGAATATAGCGTTCACAGATACATCAACCGGACTTCCAACATCCTGGTCGTGGAACTTTGGAGACGGAGCTACTTCAACTGAGCAGAATCCAACGCATACTTATTCTGAAGCAGGAAACTACTCTGTTAAGTTGAAAGTGACGAATGAAATTGGATCAAATGACATTCAAAAAGTAAATTATATAACAGTATTACTACCACCACCCTCGTCCAATTTCATTTCAAATATAACATCTGGAAATGTCCCATTAACTGTCCAGTTTAGTGATACCAGTACCGGGTCTCCAACTTCATGGAATTGGAACTTTGGAGATGGAAATACATCAACAAGTCAGAATCCAACGCATACTTATTCCCTTGCAGGAAGTTATACTGTTAACCTGACAGTAAGCAACCTGAAAGGCACGGATTCAAAAACTGCTGTTATAACTGTGCTGGAAAAAGTTGATGTACTGCCTGTAGCAGACTTCAGCACAAATGTCACCAGTGGCGATGTTCCCCTTTCAGTCCTCTTTACTGACTGTTCACAAAACGCAACATCGAGGAGCTGGGATGTTAACAATGACGGAGTCGAGGAC
>NZ_JJQY01000014.1:0-23983 GCF_000979295.1 Methanosarcina sp. 1.H.T.1A.1
TGTATAAGAGACAGGATATAGAAAATCACGAAGCTTCCGGTACCAATGGAAAAATCCCGGAATAATAAAGCTTACTGTATATGGGTTCAAAGCTTCAGTTACTGATTATAAACAAAAATAGCATAAGTTCTTAAGAGTTGGTATAATAAACAAGTAAATATACAACTAAATAAATAACTAATTTAATAAATAAATACATAAATAACTAAATAACTAAATATATAAAAATACGACAAATAATAAATATAAAATAAAAGGTTTATATAGTAGAAGTAAATCCTCATTCTCTGCTAAACAGCAGTTTTTCAGAATAATTTTTGTTCTACTAAAAGTATTATAATCTACTTAATTTACTGATAAACTTAAAAACACCAGAAAAAAGGTAAAGATTCGAGGTATAGATATGTTTGGCGGGGTAGGTCCCACAGAACTGATACTTATATTAGCAGTAGTTATGCTCCTGTTTGGGGCAAGCAAACTCCCTGAACTTGCACGGTCCATGGGAAGTTCGGTGGGAGAATTCAAAAAAGCCCAGAAAGAATCCGAACAGAACCTGAAGGATTTTGAGAAATCCTTAAAGGAACCCGTAGCTCCAAAGACCAAGGTACAGGAAACTGCTGAGAAGCTTGGGCTTGACATAAAAGGCAAGACTGACGACCAGCTGCTTGAAGAGATCCAGAGATCTGCAGAGAAGCCAAAAGAGGTCTCAGAACCCTGAAAGCGCTCGAAAAATAAAATTTTCTTTTTTCATATCATTTCATTTTTTTAATTAATTTCTCGGAATTTCTTTTTATTGTCTTTCTAATTCTGCAGTATCCGTGTTGAAGATCAAAGGTAATCCGGAGGTCCCCTGTGACAGAGTTGATCAGTGAAGTTGATAGAAATGATAACTTTCTTGGACTGCGCCCGAGGGAGGACTTTTACTCGGGAAACCACATCCACAGGGCCTCCCATCTAATCCTGCTGAATCCAGAAAACAAAATGCTTATCCAGAAAAGGGCATCTCAAAAAAAATGGTATCCGAACCGTTACACATACTCCGTAAGCGGCACTGTCGCAGATGAATCCTACGAGACCTGCATTGCGCGGGAGATGCTTGAGGAAATAGGAATCTCAGTCCCTTTCGGAAAATTGTTCAAAATCCCCTGCATCTTCGAAAACAAAGGAGCCTACCATACGGTATTTTCAGGCAGATGTTCGGAAGAAACAGCAAGCCTTATCCGGCATGATCCTGAGGAAGCCGTTTCAGTTGAGTGGGTGGAACTTGAAGACCTGCACAGGGCTGTTAAAATCGAACCTGACAAATATACGCCTTCCCTGAGGGCAGGGATAATAAAAATCTTTGAAGAAGGGTGCGGAAAATACCTTTTCTGACATTTAAGAGGACTAAAAAAGGACTAAAATTACAATATTTCTGATCCGTACAACCTTATTCGCTTTATCACGTCTTTTTTGTCCCGCTCGACGCAGGAGAGCGGTCTTTCCCAAAAAGACGAAAAGGAAGAAAAAAGGTATAATAAATGCGGTTGAGGGCTCTTTTGAGTTAGAACGAGAACCCGACAGCTCAAATCTGCATAAATTTCGGTCTAAGTTCTCTTTCAAATCTGTTTTTTCTGCTTTTTTTGCAGGGTCGCCAGACAAGCTGGCGGGGGCGCTTATATTTACCTTGTAAATCGGAAATCGGTTTTTGGAAGTTAGGGAACGTATTCTCTCAGCCCAGGGAGCATTTCTTCAGCATATAGCCCCTCTTAATTGCGGTGCCTATTTTCTCGCTTTTTTCTTGTGAGCAGGCCAGCCATAACCCCCCCGCGGAGCAGGGAGAGATAACCAATATATTTCATTCGGGATTCCGGAATAGATAAATCAGTTAATCAGGAACCGCTTTCAATATTCATCTTCATCTAATACCTGTTTTGAGCCCGCATACTCTCCAATGATAGGGATATTCTCCCCGCACACGGGACAGGTCTTTTCAGGAGTGATTTCGTACTTTTCGATATCAAAAAAACCGCGAGAGATCAACACTTTACCGCAGTTCGGGCAGAAGGTATTGTTGTATTCCTGCCCCGGGACATTCCCTACATAAACATACTTCATTCCTTCTTCAGTTGCGATCTTATGGGCGGTCACGAGGGTCTCTACAGGTGTCGGATAGAGGTCCTGCATCTGGTACTGGGGGTGGAAGCGCGTGAAGTGGAGGGGAGTGTCAGGCCCGAGGTTTTTGTAGATCCATTTCGAAAGTTCCCGGAGCTCTTCGAGAGAGTCATTGTGTTTCGGGATGATGAGGGTCGTTATCTCCACATGGATCCCGAGCTCCTTTGCAAGGATGGAGGACTCAAGCACTGGAGCCAGTTTTGCGCTGGCAACGTCATGATAGAACTTTTCAGTGAAAGCCTTGATGTCGATGTTGGCAGCATCCAGCCGGGGGGCAATGTGCCTGAGGGCTTCCGGGGTCATGTAGCCGTTGGTCACGTAGACGGTCGCAAGGCCCGCGTCCTTTGCCAGCTTTGCGCTTTCGTATGTATACTCGTGCCAGATCGTGGGCTCGTTATAGGTCCAGGCAACTGACCTCGATCCCGAAATAAGCGCCCTTTCCACCAGCTCTTCCGGAAGGATATCTGTTGTGTAAGAGTCTTCCACGCAGGTCTGGGAAATGGTCCAGTTCTGGCAGTGTTTGCAGCGGAAGTTGCATCCGACAGTCCCCACTGAGTATGCATAAGACCCCGGATAGAAATGATAAAGCGGCTTTTTTTCTATAGGGTCCACAGCTTCGCTGGAAACCGTACCGTAAATAAGAGAATAAAGATTACCTCCCCGGTTTTCCCTGACCCTGCAAAATCCCCTCTTTCCCGGGGCGATTTTGCACCTGTGGGCGCAGAGCCCGCAATGTACTTTATCAGCTTCGAGTTTCTCGTAGAACATGGCTTCTTTTATCACAACAATCCCCATAGAATGATTGTTTTTTTGGGTAATAACGGTTGCCGTTAGAGATTTTATTCAGTCCGGTGCGGGAAAACAGGTAGGCTCTTTGATTTGTTCCAATCAGGATTTTTGAGTTATCCGTTTTTCCTGCCGGAAAATACGTGCTTCATGAAACTAGAAACAGGTTAATTAACAATTATCCCTAACGGGACTACGGTGTCCATATCAAAAAAGTGTTTTCTTCAAGTTCCATGCTTAAGCCGATATCGGCATTTTCAAGCCTGTAAGTAGCCTCCCAGCGGCGGAAAAATATTGCAGGGGAATTACTATGCTTACCCTGCAAAATTCAGTCTACTTTCCAGGCAAACACGATCCTTGACCCGTCCTTCATGTCAAGGGCCCGGAAGACTTCAAGCCCGTAGCTGCCCAGCATCTCTATATATTCGGTAAAGGGGACGCTGTTTTCAAAACTGTATCCTGATCCTCCTTTTTTTACGTCTTCAAAAGTCCAGAGGTTCCAGTCAAGGCTGAGAAGAGGGCTGGATTTCATTTTTTCATCCGGGACCTGCCTGGTCACAAAAACGCCTCCGGGAGTCAGGGCTTCGGAAATCTTCGGGATAAGGGAAGGCACTTTTCCTCCGGGATTAAAGGACGAAAATATAACATCGTATCCGCTTCCGATTTCATCATTAAAAAAGTCCCCGGGAATTATATCCACTCTTGAAGCTCCATACTTTTCTATGAAATCTTTTGTCTTTTGCGTAACAGGCGGGAGGTCGAAAACAAAAGCCTGAAGGTTTTCATTTAATTTTGCAAAAGCGATTGCATAGAGTCCGTGTCCTCCCCCGAGGTCAAGCAGCTTTTTGACATTTGTAAAATCCACATTTTCCTGGACAACCCGGACCGTTTCCTGAAGCAGCCCACAGCGAGCGTTTTCAGCCATACATTGGACGACCTCCCCGAAAAAAGGCCCTTTCTCGACAATCTCAGGTCCAGTCTTCATAATCTGTGGAAGCCTGACCCAGAGTTCAACATTCCTGAGCCTTTCGGCAAGGTAATGCTGCTGAGAAAACGGAGAGCTTTCCAGAAGATACGTTGCACTGAGTTCCGAGACCAGGTACACTGCCCCACCATTTTTTTCTCCGGGATCAGGGTTTTTGCCCTCAAATCCAGCTTCGGATTCGCCTTCGTTTTTTTCCTCCCTCTGCTCATTTTCCTCTTCCTCATGTGCCCCTTCCTCAAACCTGTCAAGGAACCCGAGATTGTGGAGGGACTCGCAAAAGTGGGGCATAAGCACAGGATCACAGCCAAGTTTTTTAGCCAGGACTCCTGCTGATAAGGGGACTTTAAGAGCTTCAAACACTCCAAGCTCAAAAGCCGCAGCAATGAGCTTGCATTCTCTCAGACCCTGGACAGAGGAATCAACAAGCTTGAATAATCGGTCGGCATCTACCACAGGCTTTTGCATTAGGTCAACAGACGTTTCAGTTTGATTTTGAGCTTTATTTTCCATACCATTTCTCCTATTTTCTATACTATTTCTCTTATTCATTACTTCTTCTACACATCTTTCTGGTCCAACAGGACACGATTTATAGTTTATAGTAAAGTTTGACAGTTTCTAATAAAATTTCACAGGTTCTATTAAAGTAAATGTAAACTAAGTAAAATGAAGTAAGTAAAAACAGGTAAATCGGGTACGAGGTTACAAATTCTTGCCCCGCACCACTACCTGAAACCGACAATTTTTCCTTCCTCCATGAAAGCGATTTCATCACTCATCCAGTCCACAACCTGCATATCGTGGGAGATGAATAGAAAACTGATTCCATAATCGTTTTGCAGTTTTTTGAGAAGGAAAAGGACCTGAGCCTGGACAAGCGGGTCGAGCATGGAAGTGGGTTCATCCGCAACTATGAATTCCGGTTTCATGCCAAGGACTCTGGCTATTGCAACCCTCTGGAGCTGCCCCCCGCTCAATTCTCCGGGATAGCGGAAAAGCAGTTCCTCACTCAGGGAAACAGCCTCGATAAGCTCCTGTATCCGTCCCCGTTCTTCGTCTCTTTCGCAGAGCCTGTGAAGCCTCAGAGGTTCTGCAATGGCATCATAGACCTTCATCCTCGGGTTCAGGCAGGATTCCGGGTTCTGGAAAATAATCTGCATTTTTGTCCCCAGGTTTTTCAGGGTACTGCCTTTGAAGCCTGAGATGTCCTGTCCATCAAAAAGGACTCTTCCAGCAGTGGGCTCCAGCAGCCTCAAAACCGTTCTCCCAAGTGTGGATTTTCCGCAGCCACTTTTCCCGACAAGTCCCAGGGTTTTCCCTCTCCCGATCTCAAAACTGATTCCGTCAACCGCCCTGTGGACCTCTTTTTTGAACAGCCCTGAATAATAGTACTTTTTCAGGTCCTCTATCTTCAACAGTGCCATGTTTACTCCTCCTCACACTTGAGAGCAGACTGTGCATTAAGGGAAGGCTGTGCTGCAGTTTCATTTATCCTGCCCTTTTCAGAGAGAAAGCAACGGGTAAGGCGCTCACCTTCAAGCCCCATAAGTGCCGGATGGACCTGCGAGCAGGCCTCAAGCCGGAAACTGCAACGCGGATGGTACCTGCAGCCGGAAGGAGGGGAAACAAGGCTCGGAGGTTGCCCTGAAACGGTCCTGAACCCCTTTCCGGGAAGCGAGTGCAGCAGGTCAAGGGTGTAAGGATGTTTGGGGTTAGAAATGATCTCAGCCGCCTTTCCGATTTCAACGATTTCTCCGGCGTACATGACTGCAATTCTGTCCGCGAGCCTGCCGGCAATCTCGAGGTCGTGCGTGATCAGGAGCATGGAAGAATTTTCCTTGCGGACAAGCCCGGCAATCAGTTTCACAATCTGCAATTTCGTGTCCGTGTCAAGCCCTTTTGTTGGTTCATCTGCGATCAGAAGTCCGGGCCTGAGGGCAAGCCCTATTGCGACCATGACCCTCTGCAGCATCCCGCCGCTAAACTGGTGCGGGTATTCGCACCCCCGGGAAGAACTTATCCCCACAAGCTCAAGCATTTCTCCGGCTTTCTTTTCGGCTTCCTTTTTTTCCATACCCTCGTGGTAGCGGTAGATTTCTGCAATCTGGCTTCCTGCAGAAAGGACAGGGTTGAGACAGGCTGAAGGGTTCTGGAGCATTATTCCTATTTCCTTTCCCCGAAAGCGCCTCATTTCCTTCTCGGGAAGGGTAAGGAGATCCGTACCTCTGTACACTATTTTTCCTTCCAGGGTTGCTTTACCTGAGAGCAGCCTCAAAATGGCTTTTCCAAGGGTGGTTTTTCCACAGCCTGTTTCCCCGATGAGTCCCAGAATTTCCCCCTCCCTGACTTCAAGGGAGATACCCTGATTGGCTTTTACAATGCCTTTTGAGGTTTTGAAAGAGATGTTCAGGTCTTCTATTGAGAGAAGGGGAGAACTCACCTTGCCAGCACCTCCTGATCTGCAGGCTGCCCAAGGCTGTCCCTCAAACCGTCTCCTGCAAAATTGAACGCAAAGACTGTGAATATTATCATCAGGCCCGGGAAAAAGGTGAGATGGGGAGCTGTACGGAGGTATGGGATCCCGGCTTTGAGCATGGAGCCCCATTCAGGGTCAGGGGGCTGGATCCCGAGCCCGAGAAAACTCAGGGCTGAAGCAAAGATTATAACGTGTGCAATCTCAAGGGTTCCGAGCACGATTACAGGTTCCATGCAGTTTGGAAGGATATGTTTTCGCATAATGTAGAAGCTTGAGGGCCTCAGAGCCCTTGCAGCCTCCACAAAAGCCCTCTTCCTGAGAGACAGCACCTGCCCGCGTACAAGCCTGGCATAAGCAGGCCACTGGGTAAAGGCAAGGGCAAGGACAACACTTGAAAAGCCCGGGCCAAGCAGCCCTGCAATCACAAGGGCAAGGATGATGTTGGGAAAAGCCATTACGACGTCCACTCCTCTCATTATGACTTCATCGAGCAAGCCTCCCCTGTACCCTGAAATCAACCCTATGGCTGTGCCTGCAACGGACGTTGCTGCAACTACAAGAAGTCCGATTCCGAGAGAAATTCGTGTTCCGTAGATAACCCTTGAAAAGATGCAGCGCCCAAGCTCATCGGTTCCGAAAGGATATTCGGAAGAAGGACAAAGAAGCCTGCTGTCAAGCCTCTGGACAAGGGGGTCATGCGGAGCGATCCTGGGGGCAAACAGGGCCAGAACGCAAAGGACAGCGATAAGCAGGATGCCTGAGACTGCAAGCCTGTTCTTCCCTAACTCCCCGAAATTCAGCCTTTTTTCAGCCAGGTATGCCTTTTCTGTAATCTCAGTTTTTTCAATAACGCCTGTCATCTTTTAATCACGCCTGTCATATCTGATCCTCGGGTCAAGCACTGCATACAGGATATCGACGGCAAGGCTGGAGAGGGAAAAGAGCACTGCAATAAAAAGAACACAGCCCTGGACCATGGAAAAGTCCATCGCAAAAATCGAGTCAACAAGAAGTTTTCCAATGCCGGGCCAGGAAAAGATGGTTTCTACAACCACGGCTCCTCCAAGAAGGTAGCCAAACTGC
The DNA here is from genome assembly GCF_000979295.1 of Methanosarcina sp. 1.H.T.1A.1. Taxonomy (NCBI): domain Archaea; kingdom Methanobacteriati; phylum Methanobacteriota; class Methanomicrobia; order Methanosarcinales; family Methanosarcinaceae; genus Methanosarcina; species Methanosarcina sp. 1.H.T.1A.1. The sequence goes on from NZ_JJQY01000014.1 coordinate 7,485, forward strand.
ATTCCTGCAAATGTGGCAACCGGGAGGAAAGCATTTTTCAGAGCGTGCCGGAAAAGGATGGTACGTTCGTCAAAACCCCTGGCGCGGGCAGCCACAATATATTCCTGCCCCAGTACTTCCAGAAGGCTTGCACGGGTAAGCCTCGCAGTAACCGCAGACATTGAGGTGCCAAGGGTAAGGGCAGGAAGAACAAATTGTTTCAGGCTTCCGTACCCGTAACTGGGGAACATGTGGAGGGTCAGGGCAAAAAACCAGATCAGGAGAAGCCCAAGCCAGAAGTTCGGGATAGAAACGCCTACCAGAGAAACAAACATGCAGCTTTTGTCAAGCAGGGTGTTTTTACTGAGTGCGCTCAGGATCCCTGCAGGTAGGGCGATTATAAGGGAAATCAGCAGGCTGGCAATTGCAAGTTCTGCGGTTGCAGGCAGTTTCTGGAGGATTTCGGTAAGGACATCTTCTGAGGTCACAAGAGATTTACCAAAATCCAGCCGAAGCAGGTGGCTAAGCCATATGAGGTACTGCACATGCACAGGAGCATCAAGCCCTTCCGTTTCCCTCAGGGTTTCAACCTGGCTGGCGCTCAGGTCTTCCCCATACCTTGCCAGGGCTATAACCTCTGCAGGGTCGCCGGGAGCAAGGTACATCGCAGAAAAAGCTACAAGCGTGACTCCCGCTATTACGACGGAAACCATTGCGAGGCGCTTTGCTATGTACTTCCACATGGGTATCTTCCGGGCTTTTATCTTCACTTCTTTTCCAGCTTTACTTCCTTTCCAGGTAGACCCCTGAAAGGTTCAGCCAGGGGTCTTCAGAGCTTATGGTATAGCCTTTTACCGAAGGGCCGGTTGCAACGACCTTTTCCTCATGCACAAGGTAAAAAGCCGGAACTTCTTCTATCACAAAGGCCTGCAGGGAATGGTAGATTTCTTCCTGTTTCTGTGTATCAATAGTCATATCGGCTGTATCGACGAGCTGGTCATAGGTCTCATTGTGGTAATGAGAATAAGGGCTTCCGGAACGGTGCACGAAGAAGTGCTTCGGGTAGGGACCCCAGACGAAATAGCCGCTTCTGAGTATCATGCCAAAGTCCCCTGTGCTTTCGAGTTTGCTTATGGCTCCTTCGTCAAGCACCTGGATATCTACATCCATTCCAACTTCCCGAAGGGTCCCCTGTACAACCTGAGCCATAGGGTTATGCCTGGCTGCCCAGACTCCTTTACTCACTATCAGGGACACATGGAGGGGTTTTCCGTCTTTTTCTGCAATCCCGTCCCCGTTAGAATCTTTCCACCCGGCTTCCTCAAGGAGAGCCCTCGCCTTATCGATGTCCTGCGTATATGTCTTAAGGTCAGGGTCAGAGTACATCATTACAGGAGAATAGGGCCTTCCGCCTGCCGGTTCCCCGATGCCTTCAAGCACTTCGTTTACGAGAGTTTCAGTATCGACTGCATAAGCAACACTCTGGCGTACTCTCGTGTCATTGAAGGGAGATTTGTCGCAGTTGAACTGCAGGAAGTCCGTGAAGGTCGTAAGTTTCCTGTGGACCTGGATACCCTCTTCGGCTTCGAGCCTTTTGACATCGTATTCCGGGACCTTGATGACCATGTCCACCTCGCCGGTTTCAAGGGCAATAACCCTTGTAGTCGCCTCCGGGATTACCTTGAAAGTAACCTCATCAAGCAGCGGCTTTTCTCCCCAGTAGGCTTCATTTCTTGTGAGTACTATTTCCTGATCCTTTGCCTGCGTTTCAAACTTAAACGGTCCTGTACCCACCGGTTTGATGAAATTCCCTTCGGCGTCAAGACAGCCCGGTCCCATTACAGGCCAGGCTATATGGGTCAGGTAGAAAGGCAGAGGCATGGGTTTTTTCAGGACGAATTTGACAGTGTGAGTATCGAGAGCTTCCACGCTCTGAACAGGTTTTAAGACTGCCTGCCTTACATAGGACTGGTTGGAATAAGAGAAAACAACCGAATCCGCATCAAAGGGCGTCCCGTCATGGAAAGTCACATTTTCGCGCAGGTGGAATATCCAGGTCTTTCCGTCATCAGGGGTTTCCCAGGATTCCGCAAGCCCGGGGATAACGTTCAGGTCTGAATCAAGCCTCACAAGGGTTTCATAGACCTGAGACCAGACAAAACGTGCATCTCCCGCTGCAAACATGTCAAGGTACCAGTTGTTGACATCCGTACCTATACCCACGACAAGCTCCGGGGAGTTTTCTCCGGAACCTGCGCCTTTTGCAGTCCCGTCTTTTTCTTCACCTATGCAGGCACTTGCTCCGATTACGGCAAACAGCATACAAATGACCAATATGAACTTGAAATTTCGATTCATAGATAATCCTCAATAACTCCGATTCATAGATAATCCTCAATTTTTGATGGGAGAAAACTTCACGAATGAACTTTTGATAGAATTTAGGTCGATGGAGTGACAGTTTAGTTGGAAATAGTTAAATGAGATACAGTTAATGGGAGGCAGTTTGATGGAGATATTTTAACGGTACAGATTCTCTGGAACCTGCCGTCAGTTCATCCTTTTTAAAGGAATTATGCCGGAGATCAAAAACCGGAGAATTTCAAGCCTTTAAAAGGACTCCGGATGCCCCTGTTAAGTGTGTTCAAGCCAAACCTGGTAGATCTTTTTTCCAAGACTATAACTCCAGATGCATTTGCATTTATAATTATTATTTTTCTAAAATATTGTAATATTTAATAAGATAAAAGAGTTTTCTTATGGCAATACAAGTAAACACTGTTAACTAAATGTGCTACTACACGGAAATCCTGCCTTAGAATGAAATTGAATCGGCAGTAAAAAACCTGAAAATAACCTGAAAATAAGAACTGAAAAATGATCTGAAAAATGACCTGAAAATGACCTGAAAATAACCTGAAAATAACCTGAAAATAACCTGAAAATAACCTGATAATAACCTGAAAATAACCTGAAAATAACCTGAAAATAAGAACTGAAAAATGACCTGAAAATAAAGAACCGAATGCTGAAAATCAAATTCTGGCTTTAATATGTCACAATTACCTGAGTTAGAAGGCAATTGAGGTTTTTACGGCAAGCTGAAAATGGATGAGAAAGAATAAAAGAGTAAAAGGATAATTCTTCAGAATTTTTGATAGGAAGAAAAAAGAGTTTTAGAAGGCTGCATCAACGTAATCAACCGGCCTTTTGAAAACAGCTGTGATCATGCCATTTTCATCGATCTCGTTTGAAAACTTGATCAGTTCCCAGCCTTCAACCCCAAAGTGGTTAAGGTCTTCTTTTGTCTTTGACCACTCACTGAACCTAATCTCTTTAACATCGTATTCCCAGATGGTCACTTACATTCATCTCCAGTAAAATTGGGTAATATTATATCATATATTAACTGGAGGAATCTTCTATATGTATCTTTTTAAAAAATAGATTTGAGAATAAATCAACTAAACTTGATCTTATATGGATATTCTTAGTTCACCTGTTTTCTACATCCGGAATATGGTTCCTATTTTCTGCATCCGGAATATGGCCCCTATTTTCTGCATTCGGAATATGGTCCCTATTTTCTATATTCGGAATATGGTCCCTATTTTCTATATTCGGAATATGGTTCCTTTTCTACATCCGGAATATGGGTCCTGTTTCCGGCATACTCCCCCACAATAGGGATCTTCTCCCCGCATTTCGGGCAGGCCTTCTCTGAGGTGAGGTTGTATTCCTGTACTTCAAAAAACCCCCTTGAAATCAGCAAGGTCCCGCATTCGGGACAGTAAGTATGTTCGTGGGGGTGGCCCGGTACATTGCCCACATATACAAAACGCATCCCTTCCTCAATTGCAATCGAGCGTGCCCTGTCCAGCGTTTCCACTGGCGTTGGAGGCAGGTCCTTCATCTCGTAGTAAGGGTGGAAGCGGTTGAAGTGAAGAGGGGTATCCCTCCCTAGATTTTCGTAAACCCAGCGGGAAAGTTCCCTGATTTCTTCAGGAGAATCGTTGTGGGTGGGGATGACCAGGTTTACGACCTCCACATGGATTCCGAGTTTCTTTGCAAGTAGGGTAGCTTCGAGTACAGGAGCCAGTTTTGCACTGCAGACGTCCCGGTAGAATGCTTCGGAAAAGCCCTTGATGTCCACGCTGAAGGCATCCAGGTAAGGGGCGATCTGCTCAAGGGCTTCGGGGGTAATGTATCCGTTTGTCACATAGCTTGTCCCGAGACCTGCTTCCTTTGCAAGTTTTGCCCCGTCGTAAGTATACTCATACCAGACGGTGGGCTCGTTATAGGTCCAGGAGACTGACTGGCAACCCGCCATTTTAGCCTGGTTAATAAGCTGGGAGGGGCTGAGCGTCCCCAGGTCAGCATCTTCCGGAGAAGCCTGGGAAAGCGTCCAGTTCTGGCAGTGCCTGCACCTGAAGTTGCAGCCTATGGTCCCGACGGAATAGGCGACGGAGCCGGGGTAATAGTGATAAAGAGGCTTTTGTTCGATGTGTGCAACTGACTCGCTTGCAACTGCTCCGTAAACCAGGGAAAAGAGCGTTCCCTCACAGTTTTCCCTTACTCCGCAGATCCCCCGCTTTCCGGGGTTGATTTTGCAGCGGTGGGCACAGAGGCTGCAGCGGACTTTGTTTTCGGCAAGCTTTTCGTAAAACATGGCTTCTTGAATCATTATACGGAACCCCCTGTTCCAGACTATGGGATTATGAAAATGGGTGTAACAAAATGGATGTAACAATATTGTGTCCTGTTTGTGCTGTGCATTTGTTTCCTGCAGGGTAATAAGCCTGTGGTCTCATACACAATATTACCTGCCGTCTTCTCTTCCTGCAGAGGCCCTTGTTTCGGTGTCCGGAGCAGATCTTTTTGTTTTGAAAGAGGATTATCATGAAACCAGAGATTAATTCCACAAGGTTCGGTTCGATTACGGTCAAAAGAAAGACCTTCGGGCACGACATCCTAATTCGCCTGGACGGACAGGTCGAAAAGCGCAGGAAAAAGCTCTCGAAAAAACTCTACGGGACATCCCATAAAATCTCGCTTGCCGAAGCGAAATACATTTACGAAAAGGGGGCAGAAAAGCTCATCATGGGGACTGGACAGACCGGCTATGTAGAGCTTTCGAAAAAAGCAAAGAACTATTTCAGGAAAAAAGACTGCAAGGTAAAACTCCTTCCAACCCAAAAAGCAATCAAACTCTGGAACAAAGACAAAGGCAGGGTCATTGCAATGTTTCACGTGACCTGTTGAGTTATGATTCCCTAAATGCTTTCCTTAAAGCACAAAAATTAAAAAAGACAAAAAATTAAAACAGACAAAAAATTAAAAAAATAATGAGAAAGAGTTACTCAAAAACTGTTTAACTCATATCTCAACAAGCTCGTAATCCCTGCTCCCAAATCCTATTTTTTCAGCATATTCAAGCTGGTGGGTGCCGTCAACTTTAGGCCAGGCCCCTTTGAACTTGTCAGCCCCGGCTTCGTGGTTGCAGTGAAGAGCAGAGCCTACAAGCCCTTTCTGCCTGTTCACAAGGTCGTAGCTTGCCTGGTCCAGGGCCACGGGATCGGTTGATGCAAGGATTCCAATGTCAGGCACGATTGGGGCGTCGCTCCAGGGCACACAGTCGCAGTCCGGGGTGATTTTGAGCAGGAAATTGATATAGCCTACCCTGCCCTCTTTTCCTTTTACGGCGCCGTATGCGTATTCGGTCAGGCACTCCAGGAATTCGGGGATGTCCTGTTCCCAGTTAAGGTCGATAGCGCTTTCGGGGCAGACTTCCATGCATTGCCCGCAGCTGATACAGACGACGGGGTCGATCCTGGAGACTTCACCTTCAAGGGATGCAGCTCCCACAGGGCAGATTTCCACGCATTTCCCGCAGCCGATGCACTTTGCTTCAACAACGTGGGGGCTTGTAGGGTAGTGCTGGTCCTTTTTGCCAGCCGCAGGCGCACAGCCCATTGCCAGGTTCTTGATCGCACCCCCGAACCCTGCAACAATATGCCCCTTGAAGTGGGACATCACGATCATAGAGTCGGCTGCAACGATGTCGGACCCGATTTTCACGGTCTTGAAGTGCTTCTGCCTTATCTCGACCTCTGCGACGTTCTGGCTCCTTAGCCCGTCCGAGATTATGAGAGGAGCCCGGATGACCGAATAATCAAAACCGTGCTCAATGGCTGTCGTCAGGTGGTCGACTGCATTATGCCGGCTCCCGGAATAAAGGGTATTTGTGTCCGTAACAAAAGGTTTTGCCCCGGCTGCCCGGATCTTTTCAACCACCTGCCGGACAAAGACCGGGTTGATATACCCGTCGTTTCCGTATTCCCCAAAATGGATCTTGATTGCTGTCAGGTCGTCTACCCCTAAAAGTTCTACAAAACCTGCAGCGTCAAAAAGCCTCTGTATCTTACTTATGTTGTTATCCCGGGGGTTTTGTGCCCTCAGGTCTGCAAAATAGACTTTGCTTGCCGTTTAAATCCCTCCTGATGAAAAAGAATTTGAATTAAATTTGAGTTAACCTTAGATTAATACATAAGACGCTGTAAAACTTACCGCTATCAAGTAAGTGTTATTCATCTAAGTGTTATTCATCTTTAGATGTTGCGGGGTTATAGAAATTCACAGTTCTGTGTTTTATGTGATCGAAGGAAATGTGGTCGAAATAAAGGGTTTTTCAATCAGAAGGGGCCGAAGGATTCAGGTTCCTGCTTGTTTTAGGTGACCTATTCGTGAGCCTCTGGTGGGTTTTCAGAGGCTGATTAAAAAAATAGGATGGGGCAGCGAGTGCCCGCAGATTTCTCTGGTTTCGACATCAGATGTTTTCAAGTGGGGAAACCCATTCCGGGTCTTCTTCAGCCATTTTTGCGTCGATCTCTTCAGCTTTTTTACGGTATTCTTTTGCAGTTTCGGAATCCCCCAGTTCTTCAAGGAGATTTGCGTAGTTGCTGAAAAGCATAATATTTCTTTTCAGGGGATCAAGGTCTTCAGGGTCGGATTTTGCCAGGCTTTCGTTAAGGGCAAGGGCTTTTTCAAAGCACTCTTTTCCTTTTTCCTGCTGATCCGTAACCGAATATCCGATCCCGATATTATTCAGAGCTCCAAGCATATGATGGAGGTGCAGGGGGTTTTCAGGGTCTTTTTCTGACAGGATTTTGAGGCTTCTGTATGCATATTCATATTCCGGGATTGTTTCTTCCAGTTTATCGGCATCCCTGTATATGTCCCCAATTTGTTCGGAAAAACTGGCAAGCATCTCCTGAAGCTTCAGGTTCATCGGGTAGGCTTCATATAATTTTTCAATGGTTCTGAGGGCAAGTTCATAGTATTTTCTGGCAATGCTTGAGTCTTTATTTTCGGACTCCAGTTTTTCAAGGAGGGTCATTCCTAAAAAGAATGCCTTACTTGATGTAAGGATTATGAGTTCCGGGTCCTCAAACTGTTCGGCAATTATCTGATCAAATCTTTCAAGAGCCTGCCTGTGGTAGTCGCTGGCTTTTTCTTCGTCTCCAATTTCGGAATGCAGAACTCCAAGTTCAAAGTATGTAGTTTCCATATCCAGGTCATGTTCATGTTCATGTTCATGTTCATGTTCATGTTCATGTTCATGTTCATGTTCATGTTCATGTTCATGTTCATGTTCAAGATCATGGCCCATATGGCAGCTTTCCGGAGGCATCAGTTCAAGGAGCTGTTTCTGGACTTCCAGGACCCTTTCATACTCCAGGATTGCTTTTCCGAATTCTCGACTGTTTTTGAACAGCAGTCCCAGACCGGTCAGGGTTTCGAGAAGCCCCTCATGGAAAAACTCGTTCTCGGGATCAGATTCGAAGGCTTCTTCAAATACGGGGAGAGCCCTTTCGTGGTAATGCATTGCAATTTCAGGCTCCTCTTCTGCATAGAGATTCCCGATCTGGTTCCAGGTATCAGCCTTATTAGCTTCTAACATGAGCTTATCGGCGTCCGTGGGGTGAAGGGTTTCGTATATTTCGATTTCCTTCTCATAATAAGCTCTTGCCTTTTCAATTTCGTCATCTTCAGCAAAAATGTCTCCAAGTTCCCTGTATACATCGGAAAGCTTCAGGGAGTATTCAGGGTTTTCAGGTTCTTTTTGCAGCAGGTTTTCATAGACCTGCAGTTCGTCCTTATAGCAGGTTTCTGCATTTTCGAGGTCTCCGATCTCCGAAAACAGCTCTGCAAGTTCATCTAAAGCCCTGGCAAGGTTTTCATCGTCTCCCAGCAGGTCCGGGTATTTATCCATCAGCCCCCGGAAAGTTTCCCTTGCTTTCGTATAGTAGTCCCTGGCTTTTGTGGCATCTTCCGTATCTGAAAATATTAAACCTGTGTCTTTGTACATATCTGCAAGGGCCATAGAAAACGGAATGTTTTTGGAAACTGGAATATTTTCAGAAATTTCAATGATTTCAGGCTCCTCTTCGATCTCACTTTCCAGCAGGCACAATGCTTCTTTATAGCATTCCTCTGCCTTTTCGAGATTTTCCAGGTCCGAATACAGAGCGGCAAGGTAACGGTATGCGTAGCTCAGGTAAACTTTGGTTTCGGAATTTTCAGGGTCTTTATCGAGGACTTTTCCGTAAATCTCTATTGCCCGGTCATAAACGTGCTTTGCCTCTTCTAAATATCCCTCTTCATCGCAGATCCTTCCAAAGTTCATAAGCGAATCATCAAGGCTGCTGAGGTGTTCGGACATTTCCGTTTCACTTTTGAGCAATTTCTCAATGACATCATATCTTTTATAGAAAAGTGGGACTGAGTCTTCGATTAATTCTCCGGCTTCAAAACAGAGCCCTATGTGTTCGATCGTTCTCAGGAATTCTTCCAGGTATCCTGGATTTTCGGGATCTGATTTCAATAATTTCTCAAAGCCCAGGACCGCTTTTTCAAATATCCCTTTCATCGGATAGATGTATTCTTTTGCTTTTTCGGGATCTTCGAACTTCGAAAGTATATCTCCAATACTTCCAATCGTGTCTCCTATAAAAGACTGGTAATCTTCTTTTTCCGGTTCTTTTGAAAAGAACTCCCAGCTAATTTCCAGCGCCTTTCCGAAAAGTGCAAGCGACTCTTCGAGTTCGTCAATTTTGTATTTTGCAAAACCTTTAAAAAACAGGAGATGGTATGAAATCTCAGGGTCCTTTACCTCTTCTGCGATCTTTTCTACCTCATCAAGGTTTTCAAAGGCTTTTTTATATCGTTCTTTATCGATTTCGTCGGATGCTTTCTTCAATAAGCGAAAAGCAGAATCTTGTAGCTTCCTTGACATAGAAATAGCATAGGTTTTTTCATATAATAATTGTAGGTCCGGAAGTCTTGTTTCCTTCTACTATTTCCTTAATGGAGGATTTGCTCATTTTCTACGCTACTTCACAGCAGATTTTCATCCGTCCATATATCAAACATCTGCAATTGTTCTTCCGTATGGAAGTAATGCTCTCCATGCTCGAGAACTTTAACTGTTGCTTGATATCTTGCTGCAAATGCTGAAATTTCTTCCCTCAGCCTGCCGATCCTCAACAGCCTTTGGAAATAGGTTAGTTAAATGTTCAATTCCACACGGTTTAATAGGTGGATTCATTTAGAAATTCTTTCATAAGCACTCTCGTCCCGTTCATTTGAGATAACATTCCATGCCCTCCAGTATCATATAAGACCAGTTGCGACTGGTTTATCTTACTGTGAGCATTTTCCGCATGTTTGTAACTTACCAGCGCATCATCTTTAGCGTGGATAATTAATGTTGGTGCACGAAGATTGCCTGCAGGTACGGTATAAAATTCAATCATTTTTTCATCGTTTATGGTGCCTTTATACCTTTGAGACATCGGATGCATTATATCAAGCATTTCCTGTGCCAATTCTTTCTGTTCCGGATTAAATGCTTCGTACACCTGTGTTGGAATTCCCATAAGGTCCAGAATTGTAGATTGAAAAAATCTTGTGACAATCCAGTATGCATAATCAGATTGCTGGATAGTGTGAATAATACCAACATAAAAAGGATCCTGGTCGCCTGGTGCCGGGCCCATACTTACAGCGGAAATCAATATCAATGCTGAGCATCTGTCAGGATAATCATTTGCAAACTGAGTGGCTGATGGACCTCCAGCTGATGCGCCAACAACAGTTATTTTATCTATGCTTAAATTATCCAGAAGAACTTTATACGCAGCAGCTTGCGCTTCAATTGAAGCATTATCCGGAATGGATGATCGAAGATAGCCATATCGTGAAACCGAGATGAATTTATAATCGTCCCCGAAAAATACTTTCCCCAACCAGAGTCCCTGATCATAGCCGCCTCCTGCACCATGTATCAATAAGACCGGCGTCCCTTCTCCCTCTACAGCATACTCAATATCCCCATATTCTGTTTTCAAAATAGTACTGTTCGCAAGTAATTGCTTTTGTGCTTCCGTCATCGTCTCGTGGTAATTCGGATAAGTTAGAGCAATTAGCATAAAAGTTGAACAAATTAAAAATGCTAATATAATTAGTGAAATATTCCTGCTTCTTTTCTTAATTTCTTTCAAGAATACCACTTTTAATTTGTAATCACTATACTCCGGACTTAAGTCCAGGCATGTTTGCAACCCCTAAATTTCTCGATTTTGAATACTGTTCAGCAATTTATTTCTCAACAACATTCAAAATATTTAATAGAAAAATTCTCTATATAATATCCCATAACTCGCACTCTTATTAATCATTCCGACTTTCTATACAAAACTCAAAAATGTAAGTTTTAATTGAAAATTTTCGTACGACATTATCTGGCAGGCATGACAATAAGAAGTTCTTTAAAATTTTCTTTGTGGGGCCGGAGAAAATAATTTTTGTGGAATCAGAATACACGGGTTTTCATGTGAAACCTATGAATGAAAATGATTCTAAGATCTAATAAAACCTTTAAGATCAATATCCCTTCAAAGAACAATTTATATGATAATAACAGAATTTTTAACACTAAAATATTTTTGGCGAATTTGGCAAGTAGATAGCATAGTAGGTGTGAAAAATGTTTCAACCAGATAAACCTATAAAATTATGTTCTGAAGACTCATTAGGTAGAAAAGAGTTTGCAAGATCATTATGTCTAAAAATATTAGAGATTCAAAAAAAAGATAGCTTAGTTATAGGGCTTTATGGACAATGGGGATCAGGGAAGACATCATTAATCAATATGATAATAGAATGTATAGAAGAAACTTCAGGTTTAGATGATAATTGTAAGCCTATTATTGTAAGATTTAACCCTTGGAATTTTTCTGAACAAAATCAACTCATAGTTCATTTCTTTGATCAATTGTCTTCAACCCTTGGAAAGGGTAATAATTCAAAAGTCTTAAAAGATGTAGGAAAATTACTGCAAACATACGCAAAGGTAGTAAAGCCCCTCACATATATTCCAGGTGTAGGTGAAATAGCATCATTGAGTTCAGATTTGTGTGAATCAATTGGGGATGCTTCAACAAAGTCAGGAGAATATATCGAAAAAGACCTCAATGGGCTTAAAGAAGAATTGTCTGGGATTTTAGAACAACTGGATAAAAAAATAATAATAGTAATCGATGATATTGATCGACTGTCACAATCAGAAATAAAACAAATTTTTAAACTCGTTAAGGTTATTGCTGATTTTCCAAATACATTATATATTTTAGCATTTGACGATCAAGTAGTTACAAAAAATCTTAACGAGCAAGTAGATGTTTCTGGAAGAGATTATCTTAATAAAATCATTCAGGTCAGTTTCAATATTCCATATGTAAAGCAATATAAGATAAACAGGATTTTACTTAATGAGCTGGATAGAATATTATCAACTTTGCCGGAATCATATAATAAGTATTTTGATGAGTTATATTGGTCAAATATTTATCATTCAGGATTCAAAAACTTTTTTAAGAATATTAGAGATATAAATAGATTTTCTAATAGTTTAGAGTTTAATATGTCTCTGATGCATAAGGAAGAGTCAATGGAAGTAAATCCAATTGATTTCATAGCCATCGAATCAATACGCGTATTCTGCCCAGAGTTCTATTCTTTTATGAAGTCAAAAAATAATCTTTTTACATCCATAGGGAATAGAGAAAATAGTGCAAAAGAAGAAATTGAAGCAGCTTTGAGTAAAGTTGATATAAGTTATCGTAGTGATTTGAGATCTCTTTTATTTGTTTTGTTTCCTCAAATGTCAACTATCTTTGGAAATATGAGTTATGCACCGGAATTTCAATCTAAATGGAACAAGCAGCTAAGAGTATGTGCTACTGATTACTTTGATGCATACTTCACTTTAATTCCTGGTGGTGATGAGGAAGAATTAAGCCAATATGAATTGGATTTGATTTTGAAGCAAATAAATAATCCAAAACAATTCAAAAATTCGTTACTGGGATATGTTGATGATAAAAAAATTCATCGGGTACTAGAACGTCTTCAAGACTACGCAGATGACGAGGATTATTTTAGCGTAGAGTATGCAGAAAATATAGTACAAGTATTGTTTGACATTTCAGATTTGCTTTCAAATGAACCTAAAGGGATGTGGTATTTAGGGGGGGCTGGTACGGATGCCAAAAGGATTATATTTCAGATTTTGAAAAGACAACAAGAAACTACAAGAAATTACGAGCTTTTGAAAAAAACTATTTCTCACTCTAAAGGGTTAGAAGGTCCAGTGGGAATTGTCTTCTCGGAATCAAAATCACAAGAAGAAAACAGATTAATTCCTGCTGATACTCTCAAAGAATTACAGGATTTGTGTGTGAGTAAAATAAAAGAATTCGTAGAAGAGGGAAGGCTAATAAATAATGAAAATTTTGTCAGCATTCTCTTTAGATGGAAAGAGTGGGATGACTCTAAAAGCTGGAATACATATGTTGAAAATTTAATAAATACTGATGAAGGGTTAACTAAATTTGTTGAAAAATTTACATGCGAGGTTTACAGCCAAACTTTAGGAGATTATGGATACAGAACAATTAAAAAATTCAATTATAAAAACCTTAACGAATTCATTGAACTACAAATAGTAAAAAATAGGCTCCAAAAAATAAAACAAGCAAATAATATGCTATATGAAAGTAAAAAAGAGATAGTAGATTTCTTTTTAAATAATTTTAAAGATATCTCCTCCTGAAATTATTTTGCCCATTTAAGGATGGGAACATATTAAATTTGAATTGAAAAATGCACAGGTTTTCATGTAAAACCTATGTATTTTCTTTGTTCCTTCTAATGTGTTGTATAAAAGAAAATTGAAAAATGTTATCTGAGGACCATTCTTCTGTGGCATAAAAGTGCTCTCAAGTGCTTTCATTTTTTCTGCCTGCTATTTGGAAAATTTCATGTGCGTTTTTTAGGTTCTTTGCTGTGAAACTAAATTTTTATTTCTATATTTGTAATTTTTACAACAGAATCGGAAAAACTATAGGTTTACCTGCTAGTGTGAAATCCTATACAGTATAATCATTTGGAAACATCAATATCCGGAGATGGAAGCATGTTGGAAAGCAGAATTATAGCCGCACAATCTGATGACAATTTTATAGAAAGGATGCGCTTTGAAGGCGAGGTGCTTTCGGACGTCGATATCGCAAGGATTGAATTTGAATCGGTGCAGTTTATACAATGCCAGTTCAGCAAATGTGATTTTTCAAAAACCAGCTTTTACAATTCGGTGTTTGATAACTGCAATTTTGCGAATTGCAGTTTTACGGAAAGCTACTGGAAAGGCTCCAAAATATTAACGTGCAAAGGCGATGGCAGTAACTTCAGCAAGAGCAACATGAAAGAAACCTCTTTAGCGGACGGTTCCTTTCGATATGCAGATTTTTCAAGTTCCGTATTGGAAAACTGCACCATTCTTGACTGTAATTTTACGGAAGCCTTCTTATCCGAGATTCGGTTAAAGAAGCCCACGCTGAAGGCGGTTAATTTCGCAGGAGCGGATTTCTTTAAAGCCTTACTCAAAGACATCGACTTATCGGATTGTATCATTGATGGGATCACAGTATCCGATACGCACAATGAACTCAGAGGGGCTATAGTCAATGCCGGGCAGGCAATAGAACTTGCTGCGCGGGTTCTTGGAATCAAAATTGTGTACTGATATAATGAGAAATAATATAATCCACCTGCCGGGGGAAGCACAAAAGGAGACAGCTTGAAAGAACTATTCATCCTCTTCCTTCCATGTTCAGTTATTTGCTTGAAGACTTCTGGCAGGCCCGTAGACCTCCCTTAGAAAGTACCTGGAATAAAAACCTTCAGAGATGGGCTGTATCTGCAGGCATAAACCCTTATGGTCTTTCTGTAAAGTCAAGTAGAAAAACATTGGAGTCCTGGTTAATTGCTTCCGGGGTTGTTGAGTCTACCGTATGTTTACGGCAGGGTCATGATTCCTTAACCTCTATGCGTCATTATCAGGGGCTTGCCTTTTCAGATGATGAATTAAGGGATATTAAAAAGCAATTAATAGCGTGGGGCTTTTCTTTATAACATAATAAAGAGACAGAATGATTCATAATTTACAGAAGCTTCTGTGTACTATCGGTTTTTTCCTGAAACTTCTGAATCAGAGAGTATGAGACCTAATTTAATATTGTTTTTGGAAAGAAAGTTCCATGATTCCGATTGAGCTCATGCGATACGCCGGAACTGCAAAAATGTAAAGACTGCAAAAATACAAAAAATGAGATTTGGGAGAATTTCCAGCCAGCCAGTTACCCCCGCTTCAAACTCTTTTTATATTAAAGTGATAAATTTAGAATGATGAGCAATCCAGCTGCTTTCCCAATAATTGTAATTTTAGCCATCACATTTGTAGCTCTTTTCATTATCTCCTACCGGCTGGGAAAAAATTTCAATAAGACTGTCAAATGCACAAAAAGCTATGGGAACGAAAATGGAAACGAAAATGAGAACGAAAATGAAAACGAAAATGCAATGTGGCCTGGTCTTTCCCTCGGCATGTCATTGGGTTTGATAATAGGCATCTTGATGGATAATATAGTTCTGGGAGTCGCTCTCGGGCCTGCTCTGGGATTGATGCTGGGGGCAGTGTTTGGGGAAAACGACGAGAATAAACGTTAGATAGTCACTGAGTCCTGAAAAAGGTTGCAGTTGAAAAGTTTCAGTTGGATGAATCGGGTTCAAGTAAAGCACTTATCAAACCAGACCCATTCCTAATCAGAAACTTTCCTTATCAGAGACTTTCTTATCAAACAATACAAAAGCTCTTAATAGGCTCTTAAACTTCCATCCCTTCTTCTTTGAGGTAGTGGTCAATCAGTTTTCTTGAAATGCTGATCTTTCCGGGCAGGACAGGCAGATAATCTGCTGAAAACCACTTTGCGTCCTCGATTTCAAATCCGTCGGGCCGAATGTCCCCTGAATCATATTCTGCAGTAAAGCCGATCATGAGGGAATTCGGAAAAGGCCACGCCTGCGTCCCGAAGTAAGTAATGTTTTTTACTCTAATTCCGACTTCTTCCCAGACTTCTCTGGCAACCGCTGCCTCAGCCGATTCTCCCGGCTCGACAAAGCCGGCTATCAGGCTGTACAGGTCTTTGGGAAAACCAGGGGACCTTGCAAGTAAAACCTCATGCCCTTTCCTGATAAGCACGATGACAGCAGGTGAGATTCTGGGATAGAAAAGCTCTCCGCATTCAGGGCATTCCTTTCCCCTTTCTCCCGGTTTCCTGTAGGTCTTTGTTCCGCACCTGCTGCAGAACTGGTTTGTCCTGTCCCACTCCATTATCTGCACGGCTTTATTTACAAGCTCAAAGCACCCTTCACTGATCTCCGAATGTGCCTGCTTGAGGTCAACAAATTCCATCCCCTCGGGAGCCGGAGTATCCTCAGGAAGTTCCACAGAATAGCAGTGCATCCCCTCAAGCATACCAAGGTACTGTTCCCGGACTGAAGGCAGCCCCAGCTCCCCAGGGTCCAGCAGCTTTGGAATAGCTCCGGGATTTTTCTTAATTTTGAGAAGAACATCACGGCCCCGGAAAATAAACCAGAGAGCCTTTTCGGTCCTTCCGGCTGGCGGTTCTATGCCTACGATGAATGTCGGGTAAGTGGGATTTTCCCTGTCTGTGGGGGTCATGGTACTCATACTCTTTGGGTTTTGTTCTATATATGATTGCATGGCTATTTTTATTTCAATAGTATTTTATTTTTACTCTTGAACATACGTTTCCCGAATCGTGACTCTCCCTGGTTGAGCCACCCGAATTGTACCTCGCCCGAATTGTGCCTCGCCCGAATTGCGCTTTGGGATTACAGGAAATCGAAGATTTCCTGGGAGTTGCGATGTAATCGCAACAGTACGCGGTCCTTTTCGCTGCGCTCAAGAGGACTAACTTATGGACAGTAACACTACTTTTTTTGCCACGCTCGATGCCGGAGAGTGGTCTTACAAAGAAAAAGAGATAAATAGAAGACAAAACAACAAGTAAAAACGGATCCCCCTTTTCTTATTC
>NZ_JJQY01000133.1:0-23666 GCF_000979295.1 Methanosarcina sp. 1.H.T.1A.1
AGATAGGAGTCCGTCTCGTGGGCTCGGAGATGTGTATAAGAGACAGACTCTATACGGATCCTGCTGGAATCCCTGCTCCGGCATGCGGATACTGAAAAGCAGATAATAACTGCAGAAGATGTAGAGGCCCTTGCCCGCTGGAGCCCTGAAAATATAAACGAAAGGGACATTCCGTTTATTCCTTCAAGGGTAATCATGCAGGACTTCACAGGTGTTCCTGCGGTAGTTGACCTGGCAGCCCTCCGCTCGGCAATGGAGCGCCTTGGAGGAGACCCGGCTAAAATCAACCCTGTAATTCCTGCTGATCTGGTCATTGACCACTCGGTTCAGGTGGATTCCTACGGGACCGCATATGCCCTTGAGAAAAATGAGAAAAAAGAGTTTGAACGCAACGGGGAGCGTTATACCGTCCTCCGCTGGGCACAGAAAGCCTTTGACAATTTCAGGGTCGTGCCCCCCGGAAGAGGGATCATCCACCAGGTAAACCTTGAGTACCTGACCCCACTCGTGCACCTGAAAGAGAAGGAAGGCGAGTTATTTGCGTTCCCTGACACCCTTGTCGGGACTGACTCCCATACCACAATGATCAATGGGATAGGCGTGCTCGGCTGGGGAGTAGGCGGCATAGAAGCCGAAGCTGTAATGCTCGGGCAGCCTTACTATATGCCCGTTCCTGAAGTTGTGGGCTTCAAACTCTATGGAAAACCGGGACCCGGAGTTACCGCCACAGATCTCGTTCTTACGATCACCAAAATGTTAAGAAAGCACGGCGTAGTCGGCAAATTTGTCGAATTCTATGGGCCCGGCCTGGCTTCCTTAAGCCTCCCTGACAGGGCAACGATTTCAAATATGGCTCCGGAATACGGGGCAACTCTCGGGATTTTCCCGCCTGACGTGGAGACCTTAAATTACCTGAAGAGAACAGGCAGGAGCGACGAGCAGGTTGACCTTGTGAAAAAGTACCTGGAAGCACAGGACCTTCTTTACTCTATCCACAAACCTGAACCTCTTTTCAGCAGCACTCTTGATCTTGATATGGGTACTGTAAAGCCCTGCCTCGCAGGACCAAAACGCCCGCAAGACCAGCTCTTCCTGAACGAGGTCTCTGAAAATTTCCGTGAAACAATGAGGCAGACCTTTATAAGAAAGAAGGAAGGAGGCGTTGAGCTTGCCAGAGACTCTGCCTATCTGCGCTGGCTGGGAGAAGGAGGAGCGCCTGTAGAAGAATCCGAAGCATTCGGCATGAAAGAGGCAAAAAAGGTTGACTCCCATGAGAGAAACTTCAGGGTCACACATGGTTCCGTAGTGATCGCGTCTATTACTTCCTGTACCAATACCTCCAATCCATCGGTGCTCATAGGAGCCGGGCTGCTCGCAAAAAAGGCTGTTGAAAGGGGCCTGAAGGTTAAACCTTTTGTGAAAACAAGCCTGTCTCCGGGCTCAAGAGTGGCTACTGAGTACCTTGGAGCCGCAGGCCTTCTGCCCTATCTGGAAGCTCTGGGTTTCCACCAGGTCGGGTATGGCTGTACGACCTGTATAGGGAACAGCGGGCCTCTGCCCGAACATGTTGCAAAAGAAATTGGAGAAAAAGACCTTACAGTTGCAGCCGTACTCAGTGGAAACAGGAACTTTGAAGGCAGAATCAATCCGCTTGTAAAAGCAAACTACCTTGCATCCCCTCCGCTTGTTGTTGCATATGCAATCGCGGGTACGGTGAACATAAACTTCGAAACTGATCCCCTTGCTTATGACCCGAACGGGCTCCCTGTTTATCTAAGAGATATCTGGCCTGGAAACGAAGAGATCAGGGAGACCGAAAAGACCAGCGTAACGCCTTCGATGTTCAAAAAAGAGTACTCAGGTGTTCTGGAAGGCGCAAGCCTCTGGAAAGAGCTGGATGTGCCTGAGGGTACCCTCTATGCCTGGAGCCCGACATCCACCTACATTCAGGAACCGCCCTATTTTGTGGATTTCCCGCTTACTTTGCCTCTGCCGGGAGATATACAAAATGCCAGGGTTCTCGCTCTTTTCGGGGACAGCATCACTACAGACCACATCTCCCCGGCAGGAGATATCCCGGCAGACGGCCCGGCAGGCAGATACCTGATATCCTGGGGTGTAGACCGGAAAGATTTCAATTCCTACGGCTCGCGCCGGGGCAACCATGAAGTAATGATGCGCGGGACTTTCGCGAACATCCGGCTCAGGAACAGGCTTGTAAGCAGGGAAGGAGGCTGGACTGTCTCTCACCTCAAAGGGGAAGATTTCCCGCCTGAAGCCTGCGAGGGAATCCCGATCTATGATGCCGCTCTGCTTTATGCGGAAAATGATATCCCCCTGATTGTACTCGCAGGAAAAGAGTACGGGACAGGCAGTTCCCGCGACTGGGCAGCAAAAGGAACATTCCTCCTTGGGGTAAAGGCAGTTATTGCCGAGTCCTTTGAGCGCATCCACAGAAGCAACCTTGTGGGCATGGGAGTTCTTCCCCTGCAATTTAAAGACGGAGAAAACGCAGATACCCTTGGCCTCACAGGAAAGGAAAGCTACGATATCCTTGGCATTGAGAAAATGGAACCCCACGGAGAGCTTATCGTAAGGGCAAAGGACGATAACGGAGGAGAAACAGAGTTCAAGGTAGCATTGAGGCTGGACTCTGCTGTGGAGATAGAGTACTACAGGAACGGCGGGATTTTGCATAAGTTCCTGCGGGATTCAGTGAAGAAAAAATAAGAGGTCACTTATCCAGAATAGCACAAGAATATTTTTTTAAAAGGTTCCGCTGGCCTTAATAAGGTGTCTTCTTTTTTCCGGAACCTTTCTTTTTATCCTTATTAGATACGGGGTTATTTTAGCTCAAATTGGTATTTTGAAGAGGGATACATTACGAAAAATATTAGACCCCATACTTAAAATAAGTGAAGAGATTGAGGAGGCGGGAGTTTTAACATAGGAAAATATATTTAAAACGATTTAAATTTACAATTTCAACAAATTTAATATACTTATTCGATGATAATACAATTGCATTGTCACCCTATTTTTGGACCCAAAAGGTCCTTCGTGTTAAATCTTTCACGTATAATCAGAGGATTCCCCAATTTCAAAGTTTTTTGAAAATCCTCGAGGCATAACTGTGAGGTAGAAAATGAGTAAAAATATATGTTTCATAGACGGGCTGGAGGGCGTTCTGAAATACAGGGAAGTAGACATCAACGAACTGGTCGAACTTCCTTATGATGCAGTTTCCTATCTGCTAATCCGGGGAGAGCTCCCTGGAGAACAGGAACTTGCCGAGTACTCAGCCCGCCTGCATGCGGAGCGTGAAATTAACAGGGAGGTAATGGACATTATCCGCATGTGCAATTTCAATATCGATGCTATGGAAGTGCTGCGCACAGTCATTTCTTTCATATCTCAATTCGATCCGAACCTGAATGACAGCTCTCCTGAAGGAAATATGAGAAAAGCCATACGGCTAATTGCCATAGTCCCAACCATTGTTGCTGCATATTATAGAGTGTCAAATGGAAAGGAACCTGTGCCCCCTGACCCCTCCCTCTCTCACGGAGCCAATTTCCTGTACATGATAAAAGGAAGCAAGCCAGACCCACTGGAAGCTGAAGTCATGGAAAAAGACTTTATTCTCAGTGCCGAGCATGAGTTGAATGCTTCCACCTTCTCATCCAGAGTTACAGCTTCAACCCTGTCCGACCTCTATTCAGCAGTTGTTTCAGGGCTCTGCACACTTAAAGGTCCCCTTCATGGAGGAGCAAGGGCAGAGGTTATGAATATGCTTGAAGACGTTGCCAGCCCTGAAAATGCAGAGAAATTTGTCCTTGAGAAAATTGAAAAGAGAGACAAAATAATGGGCTTCGGGCACAGAGTGTACAAGACATATGACCCCAGGGGCACAATATTCAAGCAGCTCTCAAGGAAACTGGCTGAATCCAAAGGGGATATGCACTGGTACGCGACAGCCGAAGCAATCGAAAATACTGTTGTCCGCGAGCTTGTGGAAAAAAGAGGGAAGCCGATTTATCCTAACGTTGATTTCTATTCCGGAGTCATCTATAAATATATGGAAATCCCCCCGCAGCTTGCAACCTCGATCTTTGCAATAGGGAGAGTCTCAGGCTGGATAGCCCATTGCTTTGACCAGTATGAGAAGAAAAAGATCATAAGGCCAAGAGCTTTCATGCTCGACGAATGTTAAAATCTCAGAAAAAACCTGGTTATGCCTGAAAACTGGCAGGAATGAAAGAGATAGAAGAGGCAGAAGAATAAGAGGCAGATCAGTAAAACGAGATCTGACAAATCGGAAATGAGAACCAGAAATAAAACTGGGTTTTCAGGCAAAACAGGTTCATAAACAGAATACTGATTCAAGAGAAAACAGGATTTTCAGCGGCAAAAGCCCTTTTTCGTCATATTTTAATTATATTAAACCATTGATATCGGTAACAGGGCATGAAGCTATTAAGCCCTGGAACCGGATAATCTTTTTATCATCTGACAGCTTTTTGATATCCAGATACCCATGAGTTATAGAGATTTCATAGACCGGTTAAAAGAAAACGGGAAACTTGTAGAAGTTCCTCAGCCCGTTTCCCCGAGATTCGAAGCTTCAAGAATTGCAAAAAAAACAAAAGCTCCGGTTCTTTTCCACGACATTTCAGGCTCAAAGGTTATTATGAACCTTCTTGGGTCCAGGGACGAACTTGCTTCCATGCTAGGGGTCCCTAAAGAAGAAATTATAAGAAAGCTTGCGGAAGTTTCTCCGGAAGGCGAAGTACAGATAGTTTCGGAGTCTCCTACCCTTGAGGTCATAGAAAATGAGGTTGACCTCACAAAACTCCCTATCCTTACCCATTTTGAAAAAGACGGAGCCCCCTACATAACTGCAGGAATTATAGTTTCCGAATACGGAGGCGTTATGAATGCTTCGATCCACCGCCTTATGCTTGTGGGAAAAGACAAACTAGCAGCCCGCCTTGTCCCCCCGAGGCATACCTACCTCCTGCACAAAAAAGCCATCGAAAAAGGCGAACCTCTGCCTGTTGCAATTGTTATCGGCTGCGACCCTACGATTATTTACGCAACCTCTACAAGGGTCCCTGTAGGAAAAGAATTTGAATACGCAGCCGCCCTGCGGGGAGCTCCGGTAGAACTTTTTGAGTGCTCAAACGGGATAAAAGTACCGCACTCCGAGATCGTGCTCGAAGGGTACATTGACCCTGTAGAAAAAGTTGATGAAGGCCCATTTGTGGACATTACCGGAACATACGATGTGGTAAGGAAAGAACCTGTAATCCGTATCACCCGCGTTATCCACAGAAAAGACCCGATCTATCATGGAATTCTGCCGGCTGGTCCCGAACACCTCCTGATGATGGGCGTGCCTTACGAGCCAAGGATATACAGGGCTGTAGGGGAAGTTACGACCGTCAAAAACGTGGTGTTGACAGAAGGAGGATGCTGTTACCTTCATGCAGTTGTGCAGATCGAAAAACAGACTGAAGGAGACGGGAAAAACGCTATTATGGCAGCCTTTGCAGCTCACACAAGCCTCAAGCATGTAGTGGTCGTGGATGAGGACATAAATATCTTTGACCCTAATGATGTCGAGTTTGCAATTGCTACAAGGGTAAAAGGGGATATGGATATTATGATTATTCCTAATGTCCGCGGAAGTTCCCTTGATCCCAGAGGAGCTCCTGACGGGACTACTACGAAAGTGGGAATCGATGCTACAAAGGTTCTTATTGAAAAAGAGAACTTCGAAAGGGCAGTGATTCCGGAATAATGATTGAGATGGAGCTTTTAACAGGCAGGTAAACTTAAAAGGACTGCAGCCCGGGGTATAAAAAACCCCCTCGCCTTGCCTTAATATTTTATACTCATCCTAATATTTTATACTCGTCTTAATATTCTGTACTTGCCTTAATGTATTATACTCGTTTCAATGTTCTGTATTTGCTTTAATAAATTATAAGTGCCATAATTATACCTGCCTCAATATTTTTTCACCCTGCATTTACTATCTGGCAGCTAAAGAGGGAATTTTCATGTACCTTACAAAAGAAGAAGAACAAATCCTGAACGGAGAAGCAGGAGAGACTCTCAGGAAAGCAATTGAGATTCTTGTAGCTCTCGGGGACATCTATAGTGCTGACGGGTTGATCCCCATCAAAAGCGCCCAGATTGCAGGGGTCTCTTATAAAACTATAGGTGATGCCGGACTTGAATGGATCTCAGACCTTGAAGGACAGGTAAAGGTTCCCGCAATCCTGAACCCTGCTGGAATGGACCTGGAAAACTGGGAAAGGCTGAGAATTTCTCCTGAATTTGCAGAAAAGCAGAAGGCGATTATTCAGGCTTACAAAAAGCTTGGAATCCGTTGTGAATGTACCTGCACTCCTTATAACCTCGAAGGCTTTTCAGCAGGCTACGGCGACCACCTGGCGTGGAGTGAATCCTCAGCCATCTCTTATGCGAACTCCGTAATAGGAGCCCGGACAAACAGGGAAGGAGGACCATCCGCCCTTTCGGCAGCTCTTCTGGGAAAAACGGCAAACTATGGGCTCCATCTTGAGGAAAACCGCGTTCCTGAAGTCTCGATCAGGGTGGAGTGCCCGCTTAAAGAATCGGATTATGGAGCACTTGGATATGTAGCAGGCAAAATCATTGGGAACCGGGTACCTATTTTTCGTCTAAAGGATACTCCGGAAAAGGATGAACTTAAAGCCCTTGGAGCTGCAATGGCGGCATCCGGAGCAGTGGCTCTTTATCACGTGGAAGGAGTGACCCCTGAAGCCCAAAGGCTGGGCTTTGAAGAGCCGGAAGAAAAAATAATTATAGAGAGAAGCCAGCTGGATGAAGTTTATGAGAGCAGAGAAAGAGCTGGAAAAGAGCCGGACCTGATTACTATCGGCTGCCCTCACTGCTCTGCAGCCGAACTTAAGAAAGCGGCTGAACTCCTGAAAGGAAAAACCGTTTCAAAGGAAACCTGGATCTTTACCTCGCGGGAACTTGCAAAACGTTATCCGGATTATATCCGGACCATTGAGGGAAGTGGGGCTAAGGTTGTTTGCGATACCTGTATGGTAGTCTCTCCGGCAACCAACACCTACTCCTGCGTCATGGTGAATTCTGGAAAAGCCTTTGCCTACGTGCCCGGGATGTGCGGGGCTGAAAGTGTATACGGGAATATGGAAGCCTGCATCGAGGAGGCAACCGGAAGAAAGGGAAAAAAGGCAGGTGGTTCCTATTAAACTCAAAGGCCGGACAATTTCCAGGGGATGTGCAGAAGGGGAAGTTTTGCTTTCCAGAGACCCCATATCCTTCCTTGGCAGTGTGGACCCTAAAACAGGAATTGTTGTCGAAGAAAAACACTCTCTCGCAGGAAAATCAATCAAAGGGAAGGTCCTTGTTTTTCCCCATGGGAAGGGATCGACTGTTGGCTCCTATGTAATGTACCAGCTGAAGAAAAATGAGGCTGGACCGGTAGCGATTATCAATCTGGAAACCGAACCGATTGTAGCGGTAGGAGCAATTATATCTGAAATTCCTTTAGTTGATATGCTGGAAAAAAACCCATACGAGTATTTAAACGATGGAGACATTGTCCGGGTAAACGGTAGTGAGGGATATATCGAATTTATAAAACCTGAAGACAGTAAGAAAAAATAATGATGCAAAGTAAACATTAATGATGCAAATCAAACTTTAAACCTGCATACCGTGCCGTTTAAGCTTAAAACGTGAAAATTGCTTAAATGTAAACGCTAAAAACCTCAAGCTTCAAAGACGTGAAACTAAAAATGAAACAGGGACGAGAAGACCAGAGAAAAGGCAATGGTAAGTCAGAGACTGAAGAGATGATTTCACGCATATACCCTTCCATAATCAGGGTATTTGATGTATATGAAATCCAGAAGTCCGGAGAGATTTTCTATTTCTTCGGTACCCCTAAAACGGATGCCGAAAATGTAATGGGAGAACTCTGGGCTCCCCTCGAACAGCGAGGACTTGGAGGTACCCTGAAGTACGAGCTTGGGGAGCACGTTCTTATTGTCGCTCCTGTAAAGAAGACAAAGGAAAAAGTCTGGGTAAACCTCGTACTTTTCATAGCAACAGTGTTTACAACTATGCTCTGTGGGGCCTGGATGTTCGGGGTTGACCTCTGGAGCGATCCCTTGCAGGTTTTCCAGGGTTTGCCCTTCACCTTTGCAATAATGGCTGTTCTCGGCTCTCATGAGATGGCTCATTATGCAATGGCAAGGTACCATGGGATGAAAACGTCCCTCCCTTACTTTATTCCGTTTCCGACTTTCATAGGCACGATGGGAGCGGTAATCCGTTACAGGGGACCTATTCCTAACCGGAAAGTTCTCTTTGATGTTGGGATTGCAGGGCCTCTGGTTGGGCTTCTGGTTTCGATTGCAGTCACCATAATAGGGTTACATCTTAATGCGCCTACAGTCAAACCGTTGCCCGATGCCCTGATGTTCGAGCTTGGCCTCCCACCTCTTTTTGTAATGATCCAGAAGCTTGTCGGTGTTACAGGGAGTAACCTGCACCCCGTGGCTTTTGCAGGCTGGGTGGGGATGTTTGTAACCCTTCTAAATCTCCTTCCGGCAGGGCAGCTTGACGGAGGGCACGTGCTCAGGGCAATGCTCGGCAAAAAAGCGGATAGGGTCTCTTCGATGATGCCTCGTATCCTTTTCCTGACAGGTTTTTATGTGGTTTACGGGTTAAAGGGAGACGGGTTTATCTGGATATTCTGGGCTCTCTTTCTATGGGCTTTTGCAGCGGCCGGGCATCCATCCCCTCTTCAGGATAAAGTGAAGCTGGATAAAAAGCGTATCCTTATAGGAATAATTACCTTTATCCTTGGGCTGCTTTGCTTTACCCTTATTCCTTTTAACCCCATAACCTGAAAAGACTGGAAAATCTGAAGAGAACCGACACCTGAAAAAAGCACTGAAAAAAGGAGAAAAAAAAATAATGGACGTGCATTTCCGGTATAGCAAAAAGAACTCTTACAGCTTTGCAGTTCTTTCACCTTTACTTCCTGAAGCCGGATTTACTGACATTCCCCTGAACGGGATCATGATCTATAGTTTAACCACACGTCAGGCAGCGAAGATATTCAGTGAAGTTGAAAATGCAGGGACTGACTCAATCTTCATTGCAGGAGGGGCTCACCCTTCCGGATCCCCCGAAGAGACACTTGAGTATTTTGATTACGTGGTGATTGGCGAAGGTGAAGAAACGCTTCCGGAACTTGTAAAGGTTCTGAAGGAAGGGAGAGATCCGGGAGAGGTAAAGGGAATTGCTTACAAAAACTCAGATACCGGTAAGATCATCAGAACTCCTGAAAGGCCTCATGTGAACCTGGATGCATATCCCTGTTTTGACCCGAAAAAACTTCGCTCCCCCATTGAAATCAGCCGCGGATGCCCCTGGGGCTGTAAGTACTGCCAGACTCCCAGGCTTTTTGGAAGGGAGGTCAGGCACAGGAGCATTGATTGCATCCTGAAGAATGCACAGCACTATAAAGACCTCCGTTTCATAGCTTCAAATGCTTTCGCTTACGGAAGCGATGGAGTTCACCCGAGGTTCGATAAGGTAGAAAAACTGCTCTCTGCCCTGCATGAACTTCCCGATAAGAAAATCTTTTTCGGAACTTTCCCCTCCGAGGTCCGCCCTGAGTTCGTGACCGAAGAATCTGCCGAACTTGTGAGAAAATACTGTGCAAACGACAGCCTTAGCCTTGGTGCTCAGTCCGGAAGTGACCGCGTCCTTAAAGAAATAAGGAGAGGGCATACAGTTGATGACACAATTTCAGCTGTTGAGTGCTGCCTGGAACATGAGATTATCCCGGCAGTTGATTTCATTTTCGGGCTTCCCACCGAAACCGAAGAAGATCAGGAAAAAAGCCTTGACCTCGTCAGCTGGATCTGCGGAAAAGGTGGGACTGTTAGGGCCCATTACCTGAGCCCACTTCCGGACACTCCGTACGCATCAGCAGTCCCCTCGAAAGTGAGCGACCATGTAAGGCGGGAGCTTGGAAAACTTGCCTATGGGGGAAAACTAACAGGTTACTGGGAAAAATACAGGAAGACCTGAAAGAAAACCTAAAAAAAGAAGGAGAAAAGGGTAAAGGAAAGCCGGCATTAATTCCGGTTCCGGCTTTTAAACCCCGATCCTGCGTTTTGATTTAACAGGCTGTTTTTGAATTAAATCGCACAAGGAGACCTTTGTTTTTGATCCTGTTACTTTACTGATTTCTTAGCTTTAATGGCTCGTATATTTTAAAGGATGTCTGTTGATCCCGTATTTAGTTCTCATTTTGAGATATGCTTATCGATCTTGTATTGTTGTGTCATTTATCTTAGCAGGTTATTTAGAACCTTCTGATACTTTTTTACGATTTAGGAGGCGTATGTTTTTCAGATTAGGAGGCTCTCATACTAACACATTTATGGCATGGAGATAAATTTTGTTTTTATTCCCGTATGTAAGAAATGCCTCAATGTATTTATAATTTGTTGTTACTTATTTTAAATTAATGCATAATAAATAATAATAGGGCAAATGTGGATCATAAAAACAAAATATGTAGAAGTATGTTTTCCAGAAGAGCAATTTACAGAAATGAAGTTTATACAAAAGCTGATCACAAATCACTAATTCCACTAAATGGAAAACTAAAATTCTATTAGAAACTCATAACCAGTTCATCTTTTTTGGCTCCGGCTTCAGGTCAGAGACGGTAAAATTAAGAGGGGAAGATCAAGGCTCAATTCAACTTGAGCCTCGCCTGCATTCCGAAAAGATACTGCTGGCTAAAATTACTTTTCAGGCCTTTTCTGCCTTTAAGACCATTTCCAGCCCTGCCTGCATTAATTCTTCTGCCCTCTCCTGCTTTTTTGCCTCGGCAAAGACCCGGAAAATTGGTTCGGTACCCGAAGGACGTATAAGGACCCAACCATCGTCATACCAGATCTTGACCCCATCAATGGTATCTGTTATGAGTCCCAGGTTTGAAGTTTCCTCCATAATTCTCCCCATAGTGCCCATAACATCCTTAGAAGGAGTTTTGGTCTTTGCATTGAAGTACACAGGCACGCTTTTAGTTAACTCAGTAAACTTTTTCCCCCCGGCAAGGATCTCAAGGATTTTGGCACATGCCATTGCTCCATCCCGGCAGTACTGGTGTTTGGGGAAAATAAGGCCTCCATTGCCTTCTCCTCCGAAAACGGCACCTACGTCCATCATCTTTCGGGCAACATTGATTGAACCGACCGCGGTCCAGTGAAGTTCAACCCCTTCTTCCTTTGCGACATCAGCCATGCGCTGGGAAGAACTGACCGGAGTAACTATAGGCCCTTTTTCACGCTCAAGCATATATTTCGCCATCATGGCAAGCAGAACTTCTTCATTTACAAATTCCCCGTTTTCATCCATAAAGACGATTCTGTCCGCATCCCCGTCATGCGCTGCCCCGAAGGCTGCACCTGTCTTTTTAACAAGGTCCGAAAGTTCAGTCAGGACTTCAGGCGTGGGTTCGGGATTTCTCCATGGAAAAGTCCCGTCAGGCTGAGCCCCAAGAGTAAGTACCTCACAGCCAAGGTCCCTGAGCAGGAAAGGAAGAGTAAGGGAACCTGCCCCGCAGCCCATATCCACAACTACCTTAAATTTCCGGCTGCGTATGGTTTCGGCATCAACTGCACGGATTATACTTTTTATATAATAATCATTAACTGAAGGATCAGCCCTGAAATTTCCCGTTTTTTCCCAGGAGACCGTTGAGAATTTGCCTGAAAAATAAATTTTTTCAATTTCCCTTTCCCCGTCCCTCGGGAACTCTGAGCCGTCTCCTGCAATCAGCTTGATTCCATTGTATTCCCTGGGGTTGTGAGATGCCGTAATAACGATCCCGGCATCCGCATAGTCGCGCACATAGTATTGAATGGAGGGGGTAGGGACAATCCCGACATCAATCACACTCAGGCCTGTTGCAAGAGCTCCGGCAATTGCTGCAGATTTCAGCATCTGGCCCGAAATCCGGGTATCGCAACCTATTGCAACCGTACCTTTTGAGCCCATGTATGTTCCAAGACTTTTGGCTAAATTGACTGCCAGTTCGGGGGTTACATATTCATTGGCAATACCACGCACACCATTAGTTCCGAATAATTCCATCTAAGATCTCCATCTTATCATTTACGTCAAAATTATACTATTATAAGGAAATTAGGTTCTAATTAGATTTATTATTGTAACCAGAGCCCTGATAGGAAAACAAAGTTTCGGTACAGAGAGATTGAAGCATTTTTGAAGTAAAGCAAGCAGCTTTTGAAATGGTGTCATTTCAAGATATCTAACTCAGGAAAAAACACCGATTAAGCACACCATATCCCTTTACTATGGCTGCCGTAAGGCAACTGGCTATTGGGCTGGAAAATACATATATCTTATTAGCTGAAAACTCGTTATTAATGGACATTGCAAAGATCGAGATGATAAGAGAGGCTATAAGAGCCAGAGAAAGTGCAGTCATTGCATTTTCAGGGGGAGTGGACAGTTCAACTCTTGCAGCCCTTGCATTTGAGGTACTTGGGGAAAAAGCCCTTGCCGTAACTATAGATTCTCCACTTTTTCCCCGGCAGCAGCTCGAAACAGCTGCCCAGACAGCCTGTGAAATAGGTATTCAGCATAAAATCCTCCCGTTCTCCCTTACCAGCGTGCCCTATTTTTCCGCAAATACAATTAACAGGTGCTACTTCTGTAAAAAAGCCCTTCTTGAAACTCTGGTGGAGTTCGCGGAGAAAGCCGGATATAATGTCGTGCTTGAAGGGACAAATGCTTCTGAAATAAAAGGGGAAAACCGTCCTGGGTACAGAGCAATTGAGGAAGCAGGTGAAAAGATTTTGTCCCCCTTTGTGGAGTTTAACATTACAAAAGAAGAGATAAGGGAGATTGCCACGAATCTCTCCCTTTCCGCAGCCAACAGACCGTCTGCAGCTTGCCTTGCCACACGTATTGCTTACGGACAACCTATTACCACCGAAGCTCTTGAGAAAATAGAAAAAGCCGAAGATTATCTTTTATCTCTGGGTTTCACACAATTCAGGGTAAGGATGCATTCCAACCTTGCCAGGATAGAGGTTACTGGCAAGGAGTTTGAGGACGCATTCCGCAAAAAAGAAAAAATATCCAGGCATCTTAAAGCTCTTGGTTTTGACTATGTAACCCTTGACCTTGAGGGCTTCCGTTCAGGGAGTATGGATGAACCCCACATGCGGAAAAAAACTGAAGAAAAAGAAGAAAAAGAAGAAGAATGAAACAGAAGGAAAATGAAACAGAAAGAGAATGAAACAGAAGGAAAATGAAACAGAAAGAGAATGAGCTCAAAAAAGAATAAATATCGAAATAGATAGATTGACCAGATGAGCCTGATTGACCATAAAAAGAATGCCAGCGGAAGAAATATGACAGAAATTTTAATCCGAAAAGCCGAAAAAAAAGACCTGCTTGCAATCCAGAGGCTCCTATCCACTTATTTTCTGGATATGGAAGAGCTTGAGCCCGAGGACTTTGTGCTGGCTGAAAAAGAAGGAAAGGTGGTTGGATGTGCTGCCCTTATCAGGGACACGTCAAATGAGAAGACTTTTCTGGAGCTCCACTCCATTGCCGTGCATCCAAACCTTCGGGGAAAAGGAATCGGAACCAGGCTTATGGAGTACCTGATAAATACTATTGATTTCCCGGAGCCTCCTGGAACCTCTGCCTGTGAATTATATGTACGGACGACTGCTCCGGGCTTTTTTGAAAAGCTTGGTTTTATAAAACTGCAGGACGCAGAAAAATTACTTCTCTGGGAAGACTGCAGAAAGTGCGAGCATTTTGAGAAGTGTGCACAGCACGCCATGAGGTATTTTCGAGTTTCCTGAAGAAACAGACCTGATAAAGGTTAACGAAACATTATTTTACAAAAAAGCACAATGAAGCAGCTTATGCTCACCCTTGGAATCGTCAATACCTACGACAAGATCAAAGTTCTCGATGCGCATTACCGGGCAATTGCCAGAGCCGCACCAATTTGCCATGCTTTTGGGTTCCACCTTGCCCTTTATGATTTCCCGTTCAAAATGACCGCAGAAGAGCTGGTCGCGTTCGTAATGGATAAAACCACTATAGGAGAATCGGGGAGTTATCTCAGGATACTTTACGAAAAAAACCACCTTTCAGTGTCCGATCTTCCAAAGAAAGGCTTTCCGTCTCACTTTGGAGAGATAGTTATTACCACTTCAAAGCCAGACCCAAAAAAACAGGTTATGCCCGTAAGAATCGCTGAAGAAGCGTTACGCAACCGTTCATTTCTATTTCTTGTGGGCCTCGGGCATAAGGGACTTCCAAAAGAACTCTTAGAGAGAGGGAAATACCATCTTGATATTACCTCTAAAGGGCTTTCCCTTGAGACGTGCACTGCAATAGGGGCTATACCTGCCCATCTCTCAGGGCTAATGGAAAACCTGGAAACAAAGAAGTAATCTTTGGGTTTAAATTCCGGAGCAGGGGGGATAAAAATCATCGCTGGAGCAGCCGCTCTGAAATTTGAGTGATCTAAAAAAAAATTTCAAAGCAATCTAAAAAAATTCCGGAATAGATATATATTACGAATTACAATTAATAGTATGTTGTGGGTAAGAACGACACTTGCTGCGCTGCCGTGGGGTTTAGAGCCGGAAGAACTGGAATTCTAACCTTCATTAAAAGGGCTGATATTCAGAAGCGCAGAGCTTGAATCCATTCTGGAGGGGTTTTTATTCAGGAATACTGGAAGATCTACCTTAACCTGGAAGCTTGCATCCGGAAGGAACAAAATTTTAGCCCTGAGATAAGCGCAAGCATTGAAGAGACAGGAGGAAAATTTATGAGTGAAACGAATCACGAAGACAGAAAGAGAAGTGAATATAGATACAAAAACCATAAAAACGGTTACCACACTGTAGTAAAAGGCTGTACAGATAGCCTTGACTCAGATGAATTAGACCTTTACCGCTTTATGATAGGCGGCGTGCAGGGTAAATAACCTGCATAAGCTTTTTTTAGTTCTCATTCCTAGAAAAGAAGCATGTACGATGTATATGCGGTCCGTGAAGATTTTCCTGTTTTAAAAGAAGTTGTGTACCTGGACAGCACAGCGACTACGCAGACCCCGATACCTGCAGTTGAAGCCATGGTTGAATACTTTTACAGGTATGCAGGCAACCACGGGAGAGGAGCGCACCGCCTTGCCAGGGAGACCACAAATCACTATGAAGATGCACGGGAGACTGTTGCCCGTTTTCTGCATGCAGATCCTTCAAAGACCGTGTTTACGAAAAATACAACCGAAGGGGTCAACCTTGTTGCAACCAGTTATCCCTGGGAGGCAGGAGACCACATCATTACAACCATGCTCGAGCACCATTCAAACCTCCTGCCCTGGCTGCGCCTGCAGAAGAAAGGGGTAAACGTAACAGTTGTAAGCCCGGACCGCAAAGGCATAATTGATCCTCAGATGATAGAAAATGCCCTCACTGACAGGACAAAACTCATCGCTGTAACTCAGGTCTCAAACGTTTTCGGCTCTATTCAGAATGTTAACAGGATTACGAAAATTGCCCGCAGAAACGGGGTAAAAACACTTATTGACGGCGCCCAGTCTGCAGGACATATGCCAGTGGATCTAAAAGAACTTGACTGTGACTTTTTTGCAACCGCAGGACACAAAGGGCTGCTTGGCCCTCAGGGAACTGGCGTACTCTATATAAGACAACCTGATGTGCTGGAAAGCGCCTCAGTAGGAGGAGGTACGGTTTCGGACGTCAGCGGGCTTTCATACACACTTGAGCCGTCCCCTGCCTGTTTTGAAGCCGGCACTCCGAATATTCCAGGGGTTATCGGGCTTGGGAGAGCAGTGGAGTATGTGGAAAAAATAGGGGTTTCCGAGATTGAAAAGCATGAAGAGAAACTTTCCGGGGAAGCTGCAAAGAGGCTCTCGGAACTCGAGCACGTGGAGGTTTACGGGCCTGAAAACCGGGCAGGGATTGTGCCTTTTAATGTGAAAGGGCTTCATGCTCACGATGTTGCCCTGAT
This sequence comes from Methanosarcina sp. 1.H.T.1A.1, assembly GCF_000979295.1. Taxonomy (NCBI): domain Archaea; kingdom Methanobacteriati; phylum Methanobacteriota; class Methanomicrobia; order Methanosarcinales; family Methanosarcinaceae; genus Methanosarcina; species Methanosarcina sp. 1.H.T.1A.1. Next base: position 16,153 of record NZ_JJQY01000133.1, read on the forward strand.
CCTTGACCAGACAAGAAAAATTTGCGTCCGCAGTGGACACCACTGTGCAATCCCGATTACCCGCTTCCTCGAAGTTGACAGCACTGTGAGAGCCTCCTTTGCACTCTACAACACAGAAGAAGAAGTAGATATACTTGTAAATGCAGTCAACGCGCTCAAAGCCCTTGTATCCTGAAAAAGACCTGTATCCTGAAAAAAGGTTTCTTCTGAAAGGGTATCTGAAAACCGTATCCGGAAAAACCGCATCCTGAAAACATCATCAGGCATTTAATTAGAAGATACGCTACATTCTGGCGTATGTTCCTTAATTTTAAGAGATTGTTTTTAATACAGGTACTGGAGAATATCAGTACATAATACGAAATATAAATAAGTTGCTTTAACCGAACTATTTTCAGGAGCAAGATAAATGGAACGAATAACGAGCGGAATAGAATGCCTTGATTCACTCCTTGGAGGGGGCTATCCCAGGGGAAAAGGTATCCTTATCACAGGACCTACGGGTTCGGGAAAGACGATAATGGGTACACATTTCCTGTACAGCAACTGCTCCGCAGGAAAGAGGGGGCTTTTGATCCTTACAAGAGCACTTCTGGAAGATATTATCCTTCAGTCAAAATCGCTGGGGATGGACCTTGAACCTTTTATTGATTCCGGGTTGCTCGTGGTAGAAGATGTATTTCAAAGCAGGATTCAGGAGACGCTCTTTTCGTCCCGCCTGGGAAAAGGGCTTGAAGTAGCAGAAAAAGACCGGGTTGGGAGGGTCAAAGATCTAGCTGAAAATGTAGACATTGTGGTCCTGGACAGCCTTGGAGCTCTTACCAAAACACGTAATTGTGTGGGTAATGAAGCCCTCAGTAAGTTTGATGCCATCTACAGCATCCTGGCAAAACATGGCTGCACATCTCTTTTTCTCATGGACGACCGCGCCCATAACCAGCATCAGGGTTTTGCAGATTATCTTGTGTTCGGAAAAATAGAACTGAAAATAAAAGAAGAAACTGCAAACGGAAAACTATCACATATGCTTTCAGTTACAAAAATGAGGGGTACGGATCTCTCCGGCGAAAAGCTCTTCTTTGGGCTTACTCCTTCAGGGATAAGAGACAAATAAGTTTTTGAGAACTATTTAAAGAGCTGAAAACCTTTTCTCAAAAAATCTTTTTCTTGAATTTTTAGCCTTTGTGAAAGAGCTATGACAGTTGACGAGTTCACATCAGATATTACAGTCCTGCAAGATCTTATTTTATAATTATTTTCGGACTCTGAGAGTATAGGATTTTAACCTTTTCCCAAATTGCCCCTATTTTAAAGTAACCCGATGCCTTAATAAAAAAGTTTACTAGCCACATTCTAAATAAATATATCGATTACTTGCCAAAATATCTAAAAAAATGGGCTAAAAGAAGAAAAAATGGATTTATACAGATGTGTCAAAAGATGAAAGTTTAGAAAGATATAGAGGCATGATAGGAAGATTTTATAAGATGTTGAGTCATACATAGCATAAGGAGAAATCTGAAGGCGAGAGTATGGATGAAGTAATAGAAATCTCGGAAAAGAAAAGTTTTATTTCGGGGTTGTTCGGGAAAACAGGCGATAGTAACTCCATCTCAGAGATATTAAAAAGGGCTAAAAGTCATTTTGATAAGCCTTTGAGAAGCATGCCGACGTACGACCAGGAAAAAGACGGACCTCTTGTAGTGTTTGAAGTGCCTGAAGAATTTAAGGAAATAGAAAGGTACTGGCTTCAAGAACCTTATGCTCTGGTATCGATTCTGGAAGACCGTAAAACAAGATACTACAGGCTTGTTGAACCTGCCCTCACAAAGTTTGAAAAAGATCTGCTCGAAAGACTTTACGAGGATTTTCAGGACATTCTGGTTTTGAACCCTACAACCTCTAAAATAGAAAAAGACGCGCTCCTTGTGGACAAAACCCTTTTCCTTCTTGAACGTTATAAAGCTGAAATTTCAGCCTCAACCATTCACAGGATAATGTATTACCTCAGAAGAAACTTGCTTGGTTATGAAAAAATAAATCCTTTTCTTTATGATCCTTATATAGAAGACATATCATGTGACGGTGTCGGAGTTCCGCTCTATATTTATCATACAAGATATCTCAATATTGAAAGTAATATTTCTTTTGAAGAGGAAGAGCTTGACTCCCTTGTAATCAAGATGTGCCAGCTGAATAACAAGCACATCTCTGTCAGCCAGCCAATCGTTGATGCAACAATCCATGATGGATCAAGGCTTCAGGCTATGTTAGGGAGAGAAATCACTCCCCGCGGCAGTTCGTTTACTATCCGTAAGTTCAGAAAAGATCCGATAACGCCTATCGACCTGCTCGGCTTTAAGACGTGCGATATGGAAATGCTGGTATACCTCTGGCTGGTCATTGAAAACGGCTACAATATGCTTTTTGCAGGAGGGACGGCTTCAGGAAAAACCTCAATGCTTAACGCCACGTCCCTTTTCATGCCTTCCACAGCCAAGATAGTCTCTATAGAGGATACAAGAGAGCTCTTACTCTACCACAACAACTGGGTCTCGGGTATTTCAAGGGAAAGCTTTGCCGCAGATGCTACGGGGGAAGTTTCCATGTACGACCTTTTAAGGGCTTCCCTGAGACAGCGTCCGGATTTCATCATTGTGGGTGAAGTCAGAGGCAGTGAAGCTCTTACTCTGTTCCAGGCAATGTCAACAGGGCATGCAACAAGCTCGACAATGCACGCAGGAGATGTGCAGACTGTTATAAACAGGCTTACCCACGAACCCATAAATGTGCCTCAGATTATGCTGCAGTCACTTGATGTGCTCTGTATCCAGGAACAGGTGTACATAGAAGATAAAAGGGTAAGGAGAACAAGGAGCCTTGTAGAAGTCCTTAACGTTGACCCTGAGACAGGAGACCTTGGCATTAACGAGCTTTTCAACTGGGAACCTTCTGAAGACTGCTTCTTGAAAGTTGGGGACTCCTATCTCATGCAGGACATCATGCACGTAAGAGGATGGGATACAGGCCAGTTGAGAAACGAGATCGAGAGTAGGAGAAAGATCCTTACCTACCTGTATGAGAAAAATATGAGGAGTTACATCCAGGTATCCCTTGTAGTGCAGGCATATCAGAGTTATCCGAAAATGGTCATGGAAGGTATAGAAAACGACACCCTGCAAGGTATGATACAGGATATGGTTGCTTAAGAGGGGGAACATGACTTACACTTCTGTGGACGAACTGGCATACAGAACTTTTGGGAACTTCTTTTACAAAAATAAGGAAAGCTTCCAGGAGCTCAAAGTAAAGATACGCCAATCCCATATTCCAATATCAGTGGACCAGTACCTGGCATCCGCCTTCATGTATTCGATATTTGCAGGCGTAATCGGAGGAATCTTCGGGTTATGGCTCGGGCTGAAAACCTTTGGGGACCCTATTTCTCGACTCAGCCTTTTTGTGGATTCTACAAGGGCAGGATTTGCAGAAGAGTACATTTATTTACTTGCGATTTTAGTCGCTCTTTTGGTATTTATTATAAGTTTTCTTACAGTCTTTGGTGTGGCATACATATATCCTTATTTTCAGGCAGATATCCGGAGCGCCTGTATAGATAAGTCCATGCTGCCGGCGGTAACTTATATGTACGCCCTGACAAGGGGCGGAATGTCAATCTATGATGTTTTCAGGTCTCTGAGTAAGTATACCCATATATTTGGCACAAGCGCGGAAGAAATCTCCTACATTGTGCGGGATATGGACTACCTGGGAAAGGATTTTATAAGTGCCCTTAAGGAAGCAAAGGAACGCACCCCCTCGGACCGTTTCAAGGATTTTATTGACGGCTTGATCCTTGTTTCAAGCAGCGGGATCATAACCGAATACATAAGAAATAAGTCCGAGCAGTACCAGGATATGGCGGAACTGGCAAACCGTAACCTGTTAAAGAGGCTGGATGTCCTTGCAGAAGTCTATGTGACCGTGCTTGTCGCAGGCCCATTATTCATAATGACAACCCTTGTAGTGCTGCAGTTTTTCCGGCCGGCTTCAGCTCAGATCCTTTACATGCTTATTTACGTGATAATACCTCTTTCAAGTCTGCTTTTTGTGGTGCTCCTTGATACCGTGGGAGAACTCTCCATGAGCCCGGAAAAGTCCGGTACATCCGGTTTTTCCATGAACCTTTCCGATATTCCAGAGATAGACTCCGGACTCAGCGTCGAAGAAGAGAAAGAAAGGAATAAAAAATTCCAGTTATACAGACAACTTTACAATATCAGAGACCTGGTGTTCAACCCTTACAGGACTATCCGGGAGGAACCCAGATACACATTTTTCTTTGGGGTTCCTTTTGGACTTTACTATCTTGCCCATCTGCCGGAGACGATTAAGGATAAACTAAGTTTTAACTTCCACTTTAATCCGAATTTTTCCCATATCAGCGACACCAGCATCCAGATAATTACCGGAATTGATGATTACATTATTATCTTTATTGTCATTTCCCTGATTCCCTTTATCATCTTTTATGAGATAAGGGCCTGGAGGATGCGTAAGATTGATGAGAGAATGCCTGATTTACTGAGGAACCTTTCAAGCATGAACGAATCTGGAATCTTGCTTTCAAATTCCTTAAAAATAATGGCAGAATCCAAGATGGGTATCCTTAGCAAGGAACTTAAAAAATTGAAGGAAGACCTCGCCTGGGGAACTTCTACTTCAAGAGCCCTCATGAAGCTGGAAAACAGCATCAGAACCGCTACATCAACCAGGGTTCTCCATACGCTTATAAAAGCAAACGAATCTACAAGCGACCTTAAAAGTGTGCTCTCCATTACCGCAGAACAGGTAAAGGGTGATGAGAGGCTGAAAAAAGAGCGCTCTTCGGAAATGGTGGTCTACGTCGTCACCATCTACGTAGCCTTTTTCGTCTTCCTTTTCATCGTTTACGTCCTGGCTGTGTACTTCTTCCCGGAAAGTGCATCATTCAAGAGTTCGTCTCAGGGAATAGGGGGATACGGAGGGATAGGAAACGGCTACTTCAACATCGAAGAGTACACGATGCTCATGTACCACTCAGCTCTTGTCCAGGCTTTTGCTTCCGGACTTATTGCCGGAAAAATGGGGCAGGGTTCAGTATACATGGGCCTGAAGTACAGTGTAAGTATGATGATAATTACCTACGCGGTCTTTACATTCATGGTATAAAGGGAAAGGGGATTTCGGTGCTTAACCGAACTGAAAAAAAGATGACATCTGACGAGCAGGCGGTTTCGGAAGTAATGGGGGTGGTCCTTCTCGTAGGCATAGTAGTAATCATGCTTAGCGTATTGGGTGTTTCTGTTTTTGCACAGGATGGACCTGATGATGTCCCCCATACGAATGTCCAGGAAATTATGGACATTTCCACTGACACGATCTACCTGAAACACAATGGAGGAGAACCCATAAGCACTGAGGATGCCGAGATAATAGTAAATATTAACGGCAGGAAGTATGTGTACACATCCTCACAAATTTACGAAAACCTGGGAAACAGCAGTGTCTGGAAAATTGGGGATACTATTGAAATCAATACGATGAGCACATGGAAGGTTAACCTACAAAATAACGACAAAGTGGAATTAGTTCTGATCGACACCCCATCAAATGAGTTGATCCAGAAAAGCAGACTTACGACAAGGTTTCAAAATGAGCCAAAATTCACAATTACACTCACCCCGATGGGAGAAATAACGGATACATCCTCATCAGCAAAAGATGAATCAAAGAAAGGATATGGAGAGAATTGGCAGGTAAATTCTAAAGATAGTAGTGCAGATGAATATAAAAAAGCCAACGAAAACAAAAACTGCACAACTTATTATCTCCCGAAAGATGTGATAGACACCAGTATATATCAAGAATTAGATTTCGGGATCAAGCCAATGGCCTACGGGGTCAGACCGGGGGATACTTTCTGTAACGTGACCCTTGAGATCGTTTACTATACGCATGATAACTCCCCATCCGATAATATTAAACTCAAATTCTATGACACCGACGAGCATGGGCATGGGGAATGGGTATACTACAAAGAAAGTCTTCCGACACACACTTCTGACTTTGAATCCGAATATATAAACCTGACATATTGCATCAATACCCCCGCCGACCTCGCTAATTTTAAGGTACGAATTGAAGCCTCAACAACAGCAGCTGCAAGCTCAGAGAAAGAGTTAAACATCGATTACATGGGGTTATGGGTAGAAGAAGATAACATATAAAGTGAGTAAAATTCAGGATAGAATTTTGAGACCGGATTTAATCGGGACTTTGAAAAAAGAGACTTATTACGATTTAAAAAAATGAAAAAACAGTGGATGGTGAGATCGGCTTGTCAGACGTAAAAAAACTCATTGAAAACTCCAGTGCTGTTTCGGATGTCCTGGGGGAGGTGCTGATGACGACAATAGCAGTTATCCTTCTCAGTTCAATTGCCGTGTCCATTTTTTCATACAACGGACCGGCTGACGTCCCCCACACACAGGTGAAAGAATGGATGGATGCACAGACCGATACAATCTACCTGGAACACAACGGAGGAGAGTTTATCGATACTGAATCTCTTGAAATAGCGGTAAACATCAATGGAAGTCGGCACACTTACTCCTCGTCCCAGATATATACGAATCTGGGAAACCGGAGCATATGGGAGCTGGGAGACGAAATAGAGATTAACACATTGGGAGAATGGGGAATCGACATCAAAGAAGGAGATGAAATAAATGTGTACCTTATCGATACTCCTTCAAGAGAAGTTATCCAGAACTTGCAGCTATCTCCCTGAGAAAAACTCAAAAAATGGGATGATGAGAGCCTTTCAAAGTATGATTCAATCGAGGCTTATTAAACCGACCTATCCACCTGTATAAATAACACCATATCCCGGGCAATTTTCAAGATGAAGCTGGTGATTACAGAAACTGGAAATTCCGGAAATGACCTTAATGTAGACTACACGGCGTTGTATGTAAATTAAAAAATAAACGGGAGAAGGGGAAAGATGAAAACGAGAAGTTTTGAAGCATTTAAAAAGTCCGAATAGGGGATAGCAGCCGCTGTTGCCGCAGCCCTGCTGCTCGGGATTATAGTTGCCAGTATGACGACAATTCAGCTCCACTACGTTCCCATCTGGAAAGAGGATGCAGAATACGCTCACATGTCCGACGTCTGGCAGGATATGACCAGGTTCAAGTCTAACGTTGACATTCTGGCAGCAGGGCTCGAGATGAACCCTAATGCCAGGATCGTGCTGAACAACCCTGTCCAGCTGGGAGGGGCTGATGTGCCGTTTCTAGGAGGCATGAAAACAGGCGGGACCCTTGCCGTAAACAACGATGTTTCAGGCATGTTGATAGTCGTGGCTGATGATCAGGTGGGATACAACAGCAATAATACTCTATCTTATACCGGCACGGTCTCATACCTGTCTCTTATACACATCTGACGCTGCCGACGAATAGAGAGGT
>NZ_JJQY01000133.1:23687-35911 GCF_000979295.1 Methanosarcina sp. 1.H.T.1A.1
GAGATAGGAGTCCGTCTCGTGGGCTCGGAGATGTGTATAAGAGACAGGGATACAACAGCAATAATACTCTATCTTATACCGGCACGGTCTCATACCGGCCTACTAACATCCATTACGTGGACGAAACTTACTGCTACGAAAATGGAGCTCTGATCGTCGCCAGAGACGACAGGTCCATGATGAAACTTTCCCCGGGAATTGTGCTAGAAAATGGAACCGGCATCTCCTCCGTAAACCTTTCAGTACGGGCTGTGACCCTCGAAGGAAAACGCGGTGTAATGGCCAGCAACACCATAGAGGACATAAGGCTGACTTCCGAAGACTTCGGACCCGTCTATCCCCTTAATAATGCAAACGAAACTGTAAAAGCTAACGTCACATCCGTGAACCTTACAATCTACACAGAAAACACGGAAGCCTGGGAAAAGTATTTTGAAGATTTAGCCAGAGAGAGTACCCTCCAGAAAGGCACGGACTACGACCTCAGCACCGACCCCCACATGGTCACCTTTTCCCTCCCCCCAAAAAATAATAGAACTATCAATTTTAAAGCCTATAATGCCATGATAAAAATCGAATCCGGGATTTAATAAGTAATGAACATACGTAAAAATTTTCATTTAAAAAATGAAAATTATTATTTATATTTTTAGAATGTTTTTTGTAAACGTTATATATTGAAGATCCAATTTTATTTATCATTCGCTAGAAATTACTGAGAGAAGAAGTATTTGTGGATAAATATATAATTTAAGTAAACATGCAAAAAATTAATAAATAGTTTAGACAAGGAACTACTTAGGAGTATAAAAAGAACACTCACTTATTAACAAAATATATGCGCGATTTTAATTTTATTTGGATTTGAGTATTTTAACCCCGCCATTTGTTCTCTGCAAAAGAAGTTTAGAATACTGTTGCACCAGAAAAAGTGCCCCCGATGCTCAGGAAAGTGAATTTAAAACGGGCAGCTACGCAGGATTAAACTTTTTATTATCACAATCGAAGATCTGAGATCCCACGAAGAAACAAAAATAATCTTCATACATTCTGCGGCAGTCTGTAATTCTGAAAACAAAGACTTTCAGCCATCACAATGTAATGTTTCACAATAGTTCCTCAGATGCCGCGCCAAGTCATACTAGTTAACGGTCGTATTTTCCTGTATAACTTATTACATGCACCTTTAGAGGGCTCATTTCAACCTTATTACCTCCACTAAAGTTTCCACTCAATTTTTGAACCACATGAATAATAATTAGACATACAAAAACGATGCGAGAGAGTTGTTTTGTGAGAGATCTGCGGCAAGTAAGAGAGATTGACAAAATTTCAAAAATATGATGATGAGGCACAGAAGAAACTGGATTCAGAAAAAGGCAACAACTCAGAAAAAAGGAAAAGAAAATGCGCCCAAATGGGCACAATTTAGAAAGTTGTGTTTAAGTCCTCAATTCTTTATCACAAATCAGCTGGTTAGTCACTGAGTCAACGATCTTTACATTATAAAGAGAGTTTGGATTCATTGTATCATTAATGTATAGGCCCTCAACATCTCCAACGTTGAAGTAATCAGTTAAACCATTAGTATTCACATCAACTTCTGAACCGTTTACATCATAGAAACGGAGTTCTGCACTACCCCAACTAATAGAGTCTCCACCAAGGTGCTCAATGGTTATATTAGCGGGGATACTATTGGTATAATTAGTAAATTTTGCATTAATGTTCGCCTGCGGTGCTGATTTTGAAGGGCTCTGGCCAAAGACGGAAGAGCCGATTGCGGCAGCGAGGATGACGGTGATTGCAACCATCAGCACGACACCGATTACCGGGGACACTGCCCTATCGTTCCTAAATATTTTTTTGAGATCCATATGTTACTCCCTCCTGAATTTAAGACATCCAGACAGGACAGCCTGTCTGAATATTGACACTTAAATACACATATTTACAATTACTACTTTTTATAACTGCACTCAAAGATATTCTTCATTCGTATATAAATTTTTGCTGGGACTCTCTGATATTATTCAGTAATTATGTTACTTATTTTTTATAATAGTTACCCGGAGAACTCAGCGGGCGAAAAGAATAATTTTAAGACAGTCAGGTTAATATTCAATCACCAACATTATAGGAAGTTAGGCAAGAAATTTATAGAAGGTGATTTTTATCGTGGAGGGTAAAAAATACAGGGCACTTGGCCAGGACTGCCAGGCAGTTTCAGAGGTAATAGGGCAGGTGCTCATGGTAGCTGTAGTTGTGCTGGCTTTTTCTTCAATAGCTCTTACAGTGTTTTCAGATGATGGGGCAATGAATCCCCCGCATGTTCCTCGTACTGATTTGCAGGAGAGGATCAATACAAGTGCAGATACGGTGCAGATCTTTCACAGCGGAGGGGAAGCCATTGATCTTGAAGACATCAAGGTCATAATCAGCGTCAATGGAACGCAGGCTGAGTTCAATATGTCTGACCCCATTGTCGAAGTCTTTGACCACAAAGGCAACAGGCTGTCTTCTAAAGATGTTTTTACGCTCGGGGATTACATCGAAATCAACACCAGCAGTAAAATAGATCTCAAAAGTGGGGATGACATCGATCTCTACTTCGTGCACACGGAGTCCAGACAGGTGATTAAGAAGGCAATACTCTGAAGAGCGTTAGGGATTGTTAAAAATTTCTTGCTATTTTTAAGAGGTCATTTAAGAGACAAGTTAATATCCAATAAATAACAATGCATGAGACAGTGTAGAATTTTGTAGAGGGTGACTTTTATCGCGGAGGGGAATAAAAAGTGCAGGGGACTTACCCGGGACTGCCGGGCAGTCTCAGAGGTAATGGGGGCGGTGTTAATGATAGCTATTGTTGTGCTGGCTTTTTCTGCAGTCGCTCTTACAGTGTTTTCGGATGAGGGATCAATGGACCCCCCGCATACTCCACATACCAACCTACGGGAAAACATTAACACTTCAGAAGACACAGTGCAGATTTTCCATAACGGGGGCGAGGAAATTGACCTTAAATACATCAAGATAATACTCGAGGTTGACGGGGAACGGGCAGAATTCGATATGTCTGACTTTGAAGTCTTTGACCCAGAAAGAAACAACATCATCACTGATGGCGTCTTTGCACTCGGAGATTGCATCGTAATCGACCCCAGCAGTAAAATAAATATTGAACATGGAGATGTCGTTGATTTCTACTTTGTGCACACGGAGTCCAGCCAGGTTATTCAGAAAACAAAACTCTGGATAAAGGGTAAGGAGTTCCCTGAGTGGATAACTCCCCATACATTTCCTGGTGGAACAGCATACGATAGTTACACGGAAAAACCGCTGGATACGGAGTTAGTCGATAAAATCAACGGGAAATCCACAAGCAGTCATATACCAAAAGATAAACTGATGTACGAAAATTTTACTTTTGCCATAGATACAGAGGAGCTGGAAATTCCAGAAAGCACATTATTTACCAATATTACCCTGAAAATTGTCTGTACACGGCATGACAACAGTCGGATAACGATGAAACCAGAAATATATAATGGATCCCAGTGGACCCAATTGGCTCCCCCGATCTCCTTTGATGGTTCAAATAACTACGTGGAAGAAGATTATCCCATAACTGAATATGTGAAAACCACCACAGAACTAGAAAATCTTGAAGTCAGGATATTAGCTGATGGGCACGCGGGCGACAATGCTGATAAAACTTTCCATGTTGATTTTGTAGGGATCCACTTGGAGTATTAACTTATGAAGAAGGGCATTAAATCAGGGGTTTGAAGATATGACAGAAAAAATTTCAAAAAATTCACAGGCAAGCAAGCCCTTTTCTCTCCGTTCGGAATCTGCATCATCAACGGTTGTAGGGGCAGTTTTGCTGCTTGCGATCATTGTTAGCGTATTTTCGGTGGTCAGGATTGGTTATATCCCGGAATGGAAAAATGATGCGGAATATTCACACATGAATGATGTCTGGGAGGATATGGCAGACCTCAAATCAAAAATCGACTTGATGACCATAGCCCTGGCATCAGACTCAGATTCACCAAATACTGAAATTACTATGAGTGTACCTTTCCATATGGGAGGGGGAGATGTCCCGCTTATTGGCACCATAAAGTCCAGCGGGACTCTTTCAGTAAACAAGGATGAATGTGAAATAATTATAAATACAAACTCCGAAGGAAACTGGACCGAAAAAATCGACCCAATCACTTGTGGCGCTGTAAGCTACACTTCACAAAACAGGTATTATGTAGACCAGGACTTTACATACGAAGGAGGAGCTTTGATCCTTTCACAGGGGGAACGGTCTTCTATGATGCTTTACCCTTCGATGCGCTTCTCCAGACCGGCAAATGGATACGACGTTTCGATACACGTTGTGGAGATCGATAAATATAAGTTTGCACCCTCCGACACCATATCCTCAAATACAGGATGCTCTCTCCGCCTCACTGGCGAAGAGTTTGAGACCCTCTGTGACAGTGATAACGTGACTTCCTTCAATTTAACGGTTAATACTGATCATCCTGAAGCCTGGTATCTGTACCTTAAAGAAACAATGGAAGATGCAAAGATAAAAGATTATGATTATACCCTTCCACCACCAACAAATAACACTGTGATTTTAACCTTCCCCTCTGAATCAAGTAGTAAGGACCTGAACAGGCTCTATGTGAGTAAGACAATCGTAAAGGTAGAACCGGGAATAGGAATCTAAGCTGATATTGAACCAGGAAACAGGGGGAAAGGAAGAAATGTCTCGGAAAAGCCTATTAAAATCCGAATCCGCAGCCGCAATCGCAATTGCAGCTGTGCTGCTTTTAGGGCTTGCATTCACGGCAATTGCAGTGGTCAAACTAAACTATACTCCCGAATGGAAAATTGATGCGGAAAGAGACTATAGTTATGATTCATGGAGCAATATGGAGGACGTGAAAACCAGGGCAGATATGTTCACCCGGTTCATGAGTTCGGATATTAATTATCCATATGGTCTTTCCGCAACTGTTCCTTTCAGCATGGGAGGGGGAGATGTCCCGGTATTCGAACCCTCCAAATCTAACAGTAAGCTTGCAGTAAACACCGAAGATTGTACAATGAGTATAACTTTCGGCAATAATACCCGTGACCCAGTTCATTGTGGAGGCATTACCTATTATTCAGAAAACAGGCAATACCCCGATCAGGTTTTCAGGTACGAGAACGGGGCCCTTATCCTTGCACAGGGTGAGAATTCCCAGATGAAACACGATCCTTTATTCAATATAACTAAAGATATGGGCAATTATACAGTTACTTTTAACGCCATCAACCTTACAGGGGAACCTGAATCTGTCTCTTCCAGCACTCTCACCGCCCTGCGTCTTACAGGATGCTCAATAGGCCATATTATCAACAGTGACCCGGAAGCGGACGGAGTAATAGACTCTTTTAACCTGAGCATTTCCACCCACTATACGGATGCCTGGGCCACTTACTTCAACAATACGGCAAAAGATAAAGGACTTGTATACGGCACTGATTACACCATAGAATCCGTACCGCATGACTATGTATGTCTTTCTTTCCTTTCCACAGGCAATAAAAACTACAATATTCACGTCAATCAAACCGTACTCTGTGCGGAACTTGGAAGAAAAGGAGGAGAAGCCTTACCTGACGGAAGCGGAAATGTGATGAAACTGGGCACTTGGTACTACTTCGATACATTTTCAGGGACTTACAACGGAATGGTTTTATCTCCATCACCAGATCCTGCCCTTCTAATAGATTATGATCCCCTAGCATCGTTGCCAACAGGAGATTCACAAGGCGTACAAGTAACTCCCTATTACTCTAAAAATGAGTTTTCAAAATCAATAGATGAACAAAAGAATCTCCAGCTAACATTCGGATTTAATAATTATACAAAATTTGAATCCAGCCCCTCCAAAGCAACGATCCTAATGGTCTACAAGTATGATAAAGTGCAAAATGAACCCGAGATGGAATCTCAGGTGGGAGGAAAGTCTGTCACAACAAATAAAATACCCTGTGGTAACTGGATAGTATATAATAATACATACACATTTTCCATGTCGCCATCATCCCCTTCAAGTCTTACTTTCAATCTAGATGTCAAGGCATGGAATAATGAACAGGGAACTTTCCATATAGACTACCTTGCAGTGCGCTTAGACTGACGGAAAAGAAAAAGGCATATGGAGACTATACCCGCTTATACAGAAAAAGCGGAATCCAGATCCATATGCCAGAGAGATACACAATTCCTTACCCTGTCAGAAGAATCCATTCCGACGGCAGGACCGAAGACACTAAAGTATTGCTTGCAAGGGAAGTCCCTGTTAAACTTTTTCTGGACGGGAAACCATTTACGACCCTTTTTTCCTCTCCTTTTGAGCTAAAAGAGCTCGCAGTCGGGCACCTGATAACAGAGGGAGCTATCAGTTACGGGGAGATTGCGGGAATTGAGATGGAAGGTAATGAGGTCCATATCCTGACTCAAAAGGAAAGCCGAACCCCGCGAGATGAGGCAGCCAGGGCACAGATTTTCGTAGATTCGGATGCTGTTTTTGATCCAGAGGCCCTTTTTGCAGGCACAGATCATCTCGAATCTGAGACATACAAGCTAACCAGAGGAACTCATCTTGCAGCCCTTATAGACAGAAAAGGAAAGCTTGCAGCGCAGATTGTCGATATCGGAAGACACAACGCCGTGGACAAGGTGATCGGAACCGCATTCCTGAAGGGGCTTGACCTGTCACAGCTCTATATGCTCTCCACCGGCAGGCAGCCTGCCTACATGATTACAAAAGCCGCACGTGCAGGAATTCCCCTTGTTGCCACCAAAGCCATGCCCTTTGACTCCGGAGTCGAGGCTGCAAAAACAGCGAACATGTGCCTCGTGGGACAGCTAAGGCCGGAATCAATGCTGGTATTTGCAAATGAGTGGCGGGTCAAAGTTCACAAAATAAAGAGTTAAAAGAGTTAACCATTAAGAATTCACGCCAAACGAAGCTATAAGATAGTCCTCTTGAGCGCAGCGAAAAGGACAGCGTACTGTTGCACTTGCAGTGCAACTCCCAGGAAATCTCCGATTTCCTGCGATCCCGAAGCGCAATTCGGGTGGCGCAATTCGGGTGGCGCAACTCGGGTAGCGCAACTCGGGGGTTAGAGAGTACCCTTCGTGCTTTTTACCTCGTTGCCTTCGATTTTTACAGCCCGTTTCATGGCATAGGCAAAAGCCTTGAAGAGAGCCTCGATCTTGTGGTGGTCGTTATCTCCGTAGACACTGGCGTGTATGGTAATTTTCGCATTTGAGGCGAGGGTCTCGAAGAAGTGCCGCACCAGCTGGGTACTGAACTGCCCTACCTGCGGGGCAACAAAATCGGCTTTCAGGACAAGATAGCTGCGCCCGCCGACATCCAGGGCAACTTCGGCAAGAGCTTCATCCATTGGGATTCTGGCTTCCCCGAAACGGGCTATTCCTGCCATATCCCCGAGAGCTTCGGCAAGAGCCTTTCCAAGGACTATTCCCGTATCCTCAATGAGGTGATGCTCGTCCACATAAAGGTCGCCTTCGGCACGCACTTTAAGGTCAAACTCGGCATGCCTTGCAAAAGAAGTAAGCATATGATCAAAAAATCCAATCCCTGTACTGACATCTGCAATGCCATTACCATCAAGGTTAAGCTCAAGCTGGATATCGGTTTCCTTTGTCTTACGGGAGATTCTGCCGGTTCTCATACACCATCACATTCTTTTTTAAAATAATTAAATACTTTGTATGTAGCTGCTTACCTGTTCCTTGCTTATCCATGGTATTCGGTTTGCTCCGGAAAAAATAAGGAAATGGGCTGATGAATAAAGCCTCTTCATAGGTAAAAACAAGCAACCTGATCAGTCACCGAGGACAGACTTAATCGCATCCTCGAGAGTGAACCTGCCCATGTAAAGGGCACTGCCTACCACAACCCCTGCGGCTCCTGTCTTCTTCAGGACCTGAAGGTCTTCCAGAGAGCTTACCCCTCCGGATGCAATTACAGGGATGCTGACCGATTCTACAAGTTCCTTTGTCGGGAGGGGATTTACCCCCTGCATCAGGCCTTCGGAATCGATATTTGTAAAAAGAAGACTTCCAGCCCCAAGCTCTTCAAACTTCCTGCCCATTTCGACAGGAGTTTGCGCGCACTCCTCAGTCCAGCCTTTGATCGAGATTTTCCCGTTCTTTGCATCCAGCGCAACGTTTACACATGAGTTTCCAAAGGCACTGGAAAGCTGTTTTACAAGTTCAGGATTCTGGAGGGCGGCGGTTCCGAGAATTACCCTTGAAACCCCAAGCTCAAGAAGGGAAGCTGCATCTTCAAAGCTCCTGATGCCTCCTCCAACCTGAATACTCACGCCTTTCTCCCTGCATATCCGGACTATCTTTTCGATAATGGGAGCGTTTTTTCGTTCCCCTTCTATTGCGCCGTCAAGGTCTACCAGATGAAGGGTCTTTGCCCCTTTTCCGACCCAGTCAAGAGCAACTGCGAGAGGATCCTCAAGGGATACGAGCTCACTGCCAGGCACACCCTGCACCAGCTGAACGCACTTTCCTCCTCTCATATCCACTGCAGGAATCACTTCAAAAGCCATAGAAAACCACATCTCCGGCATATCTGCAAGAAAACCATCTTCTGTTTCGGTTATTTTTATGTCTTTAATTTTTCCAGGTAATTTTCCTTTCAGGGCATGATCCTTTCGATGGGGACGACAAGTATATCCCTTGCACCGACCTTCCTGAGCTTGTTTACCAGGGTAAAGATCAGGTCTGCGTCCACAACTGAATGAACAGCAAGGAACGATTCTGCAGAAGATTTGCTGGACTCAACCTTCATGACTGTTGGACCCGACATTCCCGGAAGAACCTCTTTTACTGCTTGAAGGGAAGCTTCGGGAACGTTCATCATCAAATATCGCTTATTCTTTGCATTGAGCACACTTTCGAGTGCAGTTTTTATATCCAGGATTTTGTCCTTTTCCCTGAGGCTTTTTTTGTTAGCGATCAGATGAACAGTTGAAGAAAAGACTGTGTCGATAGCTTTCAGGTGGTTTATCAGGAGAGTTGTCCCTGAGCTTGAAATGTCTACAATGGCGTCCGCAATTCCCACATGAGGAGTCATTTCGCAGGCCCCGCTGACCTTTATAACTTCAACGTTAACTCCAAGGTTTTTGAAGTACTGGCGCGTGATCTCCGGAAACTCGGTCGCCACTTTTTTGCCTTCAAGATCCTGTGCTTTCTGGAAAGTGGAGTCCTCAGGGACCGCCAGAACAAGGCTTGCTCTCCCGAATTTAAGGTCCAGAAGAGCCTCAACATCTGCCCCTCTTTCCGTAATCAGGTCCATTCCGGTAATACCTACATCTGCAGCTCCGTCCTGTACATACTCAGGTATATCAGCAGCCCTGGCAAAGAGAATATGAATATCAGGGTCCGTAGTTTTTGCAAAGAGTATTCGGCTTTCGGCTCCTCCGCTAATGGGAAGCCCTGCATCTTTAAAAAGAGACATTGTGGGTTCGTGAAGGCGCCCTTTATTGGGTATTGCAATGCGAATCATCTGCTCTGTCCTCTAATAAGTGATCTAAATGATCTAAGTAATCTGCCGGGAAGCTTACCCCGGGTATGCTCATTCCGTATAAAACATTTATTCAGAATACTCTTGTATAATATAGACTTCACGGTGAGGCTCAATGTAAATCTTTTTTCCAGAAACCCTGTGATAAGGATAATTCGGGTCACATTGAGAGAAATTTTTACACAAAGGAAATAGACTAATTTTGTGATGTTAAAGCTGAAAGACAGCCTATATAAAGCGAATATTACTACTGGTAATGAATACATGGGAACTATTATATAGCCGTAGTAATTTAATAGAAACAGACTATCGAGTCATATAAATAATATTATAAATGTTGTAATTACATTAGTATTTAATTTGAAAATTACCATTAAGGAAGTAGATTGCTCAAGCCAACAGACTAAAGATTAATAAAGCGATAATATTGACATTTAGTAATAAAAGTATCCATCATTTTGAAAAAAGAGGATCCAAATGGCCCGAAATATAAAAGTAGAAGAGCTTTTGCAAACCCCGATCGAAAAGCAGCGGATAGAGCTTGTAGAACGCAAAGGAATAGGGCACCCTGACAGCATATCGGACGGACTTGCCGAAGCCGTAAGCCGAGCGCTATGCAGGGAATACATAACCAAATGTGGAACTGTACTCCACCACAACACTGATGAAACCCAGATTGTAGCCGGAAGATCCAGCCCGAGATTCGGAGGCGGAGAGGTACTTCAGCCCATATATATGCTCCTTGTGGGCAGAGCCACTAAAGAGTTCGAAGGCACCGAGCTTGCCACCGAGTCCGTAGCCCTCCAGGCTGCTCGCAAGTACCTGAAAAATACCCTGGTGAACATGGATCTTGAGAGAGACGTGATCATGGACTGCAAACTCGGGACAGGGTCTTCAGACCTCAGAGATGTCTTCAAGAGAGACAGGGTACCGGTTGCAAATGATACCTCTTTCGGAGTTGGGCATGCCCCATTTTCTGAACTTGAAAATATTGTCTACAATACAGAGAGGCAGCTCCTTACCGATCTGAAGTCCCGCATGCCTGCAATAGGAGAAGACATGAAGGTTATGGGGCTCAGGGATGGGGAAGATATAACCCTTACTATATGCAGCGGCATGATAGGGAGGTATATTGACGATCTGGACAGCTACATAAGCATGACTGAAGAAATGAAGACCTATGTGGAAGAGCTTGCAACACACTATACTGAGCGGGACGTGAAGGTCCAGATTAACACAGGCGATAACCTGAAAACGAGCTGTATCTTCCTTACAGTCACCGGAACCTCAGCTGAAATGGGAGATGATGGTTCTGTAGGGCGCGGAAACCGCTGCAATGGGTTGATCACACCTAACAGGCCTATGAGTATGGAGGCAACCAGTGGAAAGAACCCGATTAACCATATCGGAAAAATCTACAACCTCCTCTCGACACAGATGGCCCGGGATATAGTAAAACAGGTTCCTGACGTACATGACGTCAATATAAGGCTGCTCTCCCAGATCGGAAAGCCCATTGACCAGCCGCTTGTGGCAAGCGCTCAGATCATTCCAAAAGAAGGCACCTCCTTTGCAACGGTCAAATCGGAAGCTGAAGTTGTAATTGACGACTGGCTTTCCAATGTGACAAAAATCACAGAAATGGTTATCAAGGGAGAACTGAACACCTTCTAATAAAACCAAACATATCTGAGGCAAAAAATATCGAGGGGGACCTTCGGGTTCTTTTCACATCTTTTTTACTGTACCTGTCTTAACAGTCAATCCATCAACAGTCAATCCATTAAGAGTCCGCGATCTTAAAATGGGATTTTTAAACAGGACTTGCCGTGCAGATAGGATTTTTCAGGAGTATTTCAACCTTTCAGGTATTTTGCCGAACTCAAGTATTTTAAGAATCCTCAACTGGTAAGACTATATTTTCAGCCATCTGAGGCAGTTTTTTAATATTCTCAGGGAGCCTCCGAAAAATAAAAATATTTTAATTCAAGGAAATTTTTATATAACCTTAACAATTAGTTTGAACTTCTCCTCGCCCCCAAAGCGGAAAATAGTATAACTGCCTTCAATTTCCCAGGTGCCTGGTTTTACAGCCTCGTATTCCCATTCATGAACCCCTGGAACAGTCTTTGTATCCGGGACATCTGGAGTAAACTGTTCCCGGAGCAGTCTGAGCCCCTCCTCAGCTTCCATCTTCCATACAGTTTCGGCAACAGGGTTATCCTTACTGTACAGGTGCTCTCCGGGTTGATCCCTGAGTTTTACCACAAAAGTGTCTCCAAGGTTGATGCTGACCGTATCAAAACTATTGGCGTTCGTAAAGATTTGGGTGACCATATTCCCTACCCCTTCCATATTGTGAAATCTGTTCATTTTCTTACTGTAATTATGCTTTATGTTCGCTGTAATATACAAAAGTATTTTTGATAAATATGAAAAATGATATAAATGTCAGCAATTATCACCTGCACCAGCGAAAAACATAAATACCATCACCATATATGGAGATGGTGCACTGAGGCAGTGTAGCACCTGTCTCTTATACACATCTGACGCTGCCGACGAATAGAGAGGTGTAGATCTCGGTGGTCG
>NZ_JJQY01000144.1:0-23438 GCF_000979295.1 Methanosarcina sp. 1.H.T.1A.1
TATTCGTCGGCAGCGTCAGATGTGTATAAGAGACAGATATTAGTGTTAAACTTTGCAGGATTTAAACTTTACAGGATTTAAACCTTGCAGGATTTAAACTTTACAGGATTTAAACTTTGCAGGATTTAACATAGAAGGGTCTAATGCAGGGGTTAAATGCAGCCAGAGATTTATATCTACCTGAACAGAAAGAAACTTTAGTTCAAAATCCGATCATGCGTTTTATTTATAAGTAAGATTATTTTAAATAAAACATGGTGATTTTATGACTCTTGAAAAAATTCTGAAAGATACCTTTAGAGGAGAGACCACTGAAGTTGGATGGTACCTGGCAATGTCTAAGATTGCTGAACAGGAAGGGCTTGCAGATGTTGCAGTCTACCTCCGCCAGATAGCAATGGACGAAGCCTGGCATGCCACAGAAGTGGCTGAAATTATGGGGCTCGTAAAAAGCACTACAATTGAAAACCTTGAAATGATGCTTGAAGGGGAAAGTAAAGCCGAGGTCGAAAAAGCTGAAGCTGCAGAACTTGCCAGAAAGGAAGGCAATACCAGAGCTGCTCTTTTCTTTGAGAGGGCGTCCCTTGACGAAGCCAGGCATAAAGCAGGTCTCAAGGGCTTTCTGGAAAGGATTAAAAAGCAACAGTAAAAACTGCAAACGGATCTCCTGATCCGTTCTTCTATTGTTTTGAAACCTTACTTAATTTGTATTCTTTTACTTCCTTTCTGTTCTTAATAGTGTGACACATAAAACCTTACAGGTTCATGTATTTGGTTCTGATAATTAATTCACTCCCTGAAACAGGTCGGTGTGGACACATACAATTTATATTGTCTCGAGCAATATATTATCTGGTCTGGTGCTCTTTTTTACGAGTCCAGAAGTTTAATTCCTCTAATCCGGAAGGGTGTCGGATTATCGAGGTTCTGTAGTTATGTAAGGGGTCTAATTTCCGGGGGCTAAAACAGGTTTCCAGATCCGTTTATTTAAGGGTCAAAGGTATTTTTCGGGAACTTCAGCCTGTTTATCAACTCAGTTTTTGCTCTGATGTCTGGACATCGGTCTCAAGCAAACTGATTATTAGATCCTGAAACAAACCTGAATCTATTAAATTAGGAGAGTGTAAAATATGGTAAGCAAGGAATATGTTAAGGGAGACCTTCCTGAGAAAGCTGCAATCTTGCAAAGAGACGGGGAAACTTATGCAATTGCTCCACACATTCCCGGAGGGATCGTATATCCCGAAACTCTCAGAAAGATAGCAGACATCGCAGACAAATATGGGGCTGCGGCTCTGAAAATTACTTCAGCTCAGAGAATTGCGATTGTAGGGCTCAAGGAGGAAGACCTGGATGCAGCATGGGCTGAACTGGGTATGAAACCCGGAGCTGCCATCGGGCTCTGTGTCAGGAGCGTCAAAATCTGCCCTGGAACTACATTTTGCAAGAGAGGCAAACAGGATGCCGTCGGGCTTGGCTTGAAACTTGATGAAAAATACCACGGCATGCAGCTTCCTTCTAAATTCAAAATGGCTGTTTCCGGCTGTCAGAATTCCTGTTCCGAGCCGAGCATAAAAGACATAGGAATCATGGGCACGGCAAAAGGCTATACTCTTAGCGTCGGGGGGAGCGCAGGGCCTCGTCCAAGGCTTGGGAGCGTGATGGCAAAGGACCTTTCCGAAGAACAGGTTCTGGATCTTGTTGACAGGATAATTAACTTCTATAAAGGATATGGGAAGGCAAGAAGGATCGGAGAAGTACTGGAGGAAATAGGGATTGAGAAATTCAAAGAAGGGGTAGGGCTGTAAGCAGATCTCTAATTATTAGTTAATCTCAGGAAGACTAATTATTAGTTAATATCAGGAAGACTAATTATTAGTTAATATCAGGAAGAATGCTGGGTAGTTTTTCTTCAGAGTAAAATGTTCTTTTAAGCATCTTATAGGAATTTTAATCCAGATGTCCCTCTTTCCCAGCTTTTTCCACCCTATCGTTTTCGGCTTTTTCGGAGTCCATTTTATCTTTTTCAGCGATTTCCTGATCTCTCTGAAACCTTATTTTCATTTTCATCAAGGAAAAATTTCAATAAGAATGTTTTATAATTTTTATGTTATAATTCTACCCCAATTTTCCAGTTTCCCTTTTTCTTTCCCCGTTAGACTGCTTTAATGCGACCCTATTTTCGCGCCTCTTGCGATCTTTTCGATGTATTGTATGTTAAAGATAACGTTTAAATATAATAGATACAAAGACTAACAGACTATTCAAACCTTATACAGACAGTTGCTACGGTTCTTGCTCTGTCTTTACTGTTATTGATATTCTATAACATCAATGATAATTTTGAAGCAGTATCAGTTTTCAGTTTTTACCCATATATAGGAGGAATAAACTATTAGCAGTGAGATGGCATACTTCTCTGGGCTCTCGGATGCACTCAGACTTACGTTTGTCCAGATAATGATATTCAGCACAATAGCCATTGTGATTTTCTTATACGGTATGATCCTTAACTTCCAGAAATGGGGTGCAGGCGTCACAGGCTATGCTCTTGAGCCTCAGGCAGGAAGCAAGGGAAGTGCGATCAGATTTTTAAAGACCTGGTGGGAACAGGTAGTAGAAGAGTCTCACCACGGACACGGAAAACCGATTCTTGAGGTTCTGATCCTCGACATTATGTTCCAGAGGAGAATTCTCAAGAGAAGCCCGTTGCGCTGGTTCATGCACTTCACGATTGTTGCAGGCTGGATGGCCCTTTTCGCTCTGTCAGGGCTCATGTTTGCAGTGGAAATGATCGAAAAATTCGGAATCGAGCTTCCATTCACCCCCGCCGAATTCAGAGATTTCCTCGCACTCCCGAACTATATTTTCGGGTATGTCCTGCTTATCGGAGTCATGATTGCAGTAGTCAGGAGAATCTTTGTCTCGGATGCAAGGAAAGCTTCCATAATGTATGACTGGGTCCTTCTCGGAGGAGTCTTCTTAGTCACGATTTCCGGTTTTGTTGCCGATGGTATAAGGACCGGATTTATCTGGAGCTTTGGGCTTGACCCCTCAACTGCACCCCCTGCAGCTCTCTTCCACTCAATAATTTCCCTGCTCTTCTGTATCGCATACATCCCGTACAGCAAGTACATACACGTAATCGCCACCCCGCTTGCAATCCTTGCAAACAAGGGAGGAGAATAAAAATGTCAAAAAAAACTCCATCAATTGACACCAAGAACCTTACAGCAGTCCAGCTCATGGAGCTCGACTCCTGCACCCGTTGCGGTGAATGTGTAAAATGGTGTCCAACTTACGCTGCTTCCGGCGAGAAGCCCGGGTTAGCTCCCAGGGACAAGATCCTGCGCTGGAGACAGTTCATGAACAAGTCCTATGGGCTTAAAGCAAAGCTGTTCGGCCCTACGGAAATCCCCCAGTCCGAACTTGAAGAATTCAAAGACGATGTACACGGCTGTACCACCTGTGGTATCTGTGCAACTGTTTGTGAATCAGGTATCAACACTGTGGAACTCTGGGAATCCATGAGGACAAACCTTGTCAAGAAAGGCATCGGTCCCTTCGGAAAGCAGGGCATGTTCCCTAAACTTATCGGGCAGTACCACAACCCTTACCTCCTTGACCAGAAAGACAGGCTTGCCTGGGTCCCCGAAGACGTTAAGATTGCAGACAAAGCAAACATCGTCTACTTCACCGGCTGTACTGCAGGATACAAGCAGCTCGCTCTGGCTTTTGCCACCTCCCGTGTGCTGAATAAGCTGGGCATCGAGTTCGCCATGCTCGGGGAAGAAGAATGGTGCTGCGGCTCCGCCCTTATCAGGACCGGACAGGTCCATGTCAATGACGTGGCCAGGGAAACTGCAAAGCACAATGTAGAAGCCATAAAGGCAAAGGGTGCCACAAAGGTCCTCTATGCATGTGCAGGCTGCTTCCGTGCCTCCAAGGTCGACTGGCCGAGGCTTCTCGGAGAAGAACTGCCTTTTGAGGTAGTCCATATCACAGAGTTCCTTGCAGACCTGATCAAGAAGGACAAAGTTAAATGGGAAAAATCCATTGACAAGACCATTACATACCACGACCCCTGCCACCTTGGCCGCCACGTAGGCGTCTACGATGCTCCCAGGTTTGTGCTTGAACACATCCCGGGTGTTAAGTTTGTAGAAATGGACAGGGTCAAGGAATTCCAGCGCTGCTGTGGAGCTGGCGGTGGTGTGAAGGCAGGTCTCCCCGATCTTGCCCTCGGTGTTGCCGAATCCCGCGTTAAGGATGCCCTTGAAACCAATGCAGACATCCTCTCAAGCTCATGTCCCTTCTGTAAGAGGAACCTCATGGATGGCCGTGACTCCCTCAAAGCCGACATCGAGGTTGAGGACGTAATTGTACTGGTTGCACAGGCCCTCGGTCTCAGTGTAGAAGAACCCAAAAAGGCTTGAAGGCTGGTTTTTTCCAGCTTTCTTTATTTCTCTTTTTCTTGATCCGGTGTCTTACTTTTTATAGTAAAACTTAAATACCGATACCTACCTCCCCTTGAATATGCATATTCCTTACGAATTTCTCGGAAAAGTATTCGTGTACCTGATGCTTCTTGCTCTTGTAGGTACCGAGCTTGCCCTTCTCATAGGGGTCTACTCGTTCAAAAAACACAGGATCATTTTTCCGAGTTTCGTACTGTTCACACTCTACCTTTTCTATTCTCCTGCAAAATGGATCTGCAGAGTTTTCCGGATAAGGGATACCCTTGTTGACGATATTCTCATTGATGTCCGGAACGCTGTTATGCACGATGATTTCCTGCACACCAAAGGCAAGAAAATTTTGCTTCTTCCGCAGTGCCTGCGTCACCCTAACTGTAAGGCCCGCTGCGACCCGGTCTACGGGTATGAGTGTAAGCGCTGTGGGCTCTGTGACATTTCAAAACTCTACGAAGCTGCTGAAAAGTATGGTTTCAGGGTTTTTGTAGTCCCTGGGGGCAGCTTTGTAAAAAAGATCTTCAAGAAATATAAGCCGGAAGCCTGTCTAGGGGTTGCCTGCTATAATGAACTTGCTGAGAACATGCAGGCTGTTTCGTTTGTCCCCACTCAGGGAGTCCTTCTCCTCAAGGACGGGTGCTTCAATACGGAAGCAAACGTTGAGGAAATAATTCATAAAATGGAGATGTGCGATGTATAACTACATTGGAAAGGCATTGTTTTTTGTCACCATCCTATCCCTTGTCCTTTCAGCCGTAGCCCTGGCTGTCAGCCGCAAGAGCCTCACACAAAATGTCTTGCTGGCAGGGTTTTTTGCAAATGTGCTCGACTTCTTTTATTTGCCTCTGAGACATATTTTTCTCAAGTTTTCCGATACCCGTGTTCTGGACAAATGGATGTCATCTCTGAAAATCAGAGCCCATGCTTCTGCCTTTGCAAAAACAAAAAAAAGGATTATTCTTGCTCCCCACTGCATGCGAGCTCTTGACTGCCCTGCCCATTCTACACAGACAGGAATCCAGTGTAAGTCCTGTGGAAAATGCGTTTTTACTCAGTTAAAGAAAGATGCTGAAAAATACGGGTATAAAGTTTTCATCCTGACTGGCTCTTCATATGTGAAGAACATACTTAAAATGGAAGCCGCCGATGGTATCCTTCTAATTGCCTGTGATTATGAAATCAATAAAGTTATGCGTGCCCTCAAAGGCAAAAAAGTGATAACCTACGGAATTACTATGGAAAACGATGGCTGTTTCGGGACAGAAGTGAATTACCAGAAGGTGCTTAAAGTGTTTGATGATTTTAAAACTTTCTAAATCTAAATTAGTTTTTTTTTGAATTGTTTTGTATTATTTTTAAATTTAAATGACTCCATTTTGTGGGGGGTTGAAATTGTTCCCTCATTTATTTCTATTACCGAAGAACGTGACTACATCATAGTTTACGAATGTTTTTCAAATTTTTATTACTGAAGAAGAAATCTACTCTGCAGTAAAAGTTGTACCTAACTTCGGTTTTTTTAGGCACATAATATGCTTTTCCACAAATCTGTGAAGTAAGACGATTTCGGTTTATATCTTTTACCTTGCATCTAATGTGCTTAAGTTTAAGCGCATGGGTCGGTATCATGCGACATTTTTGCAAAATCGTATCATAAATTATTTGATTAAAATGACTATTCAGCCTAAGTAAAACAATATTTATCGTGTTCTTTATTAAGATCCAATTCGCAAATTTCATGAGCTAATTTTCTTTAACTTTTGGCTATTGATCACGTTTCTCCATCCTTCTTTGAGTAGTGATTAACCTTGTTTATTACGTAAAATCGACATCTTCCATTTAATTTTTGTAGGCTGCCTGGTTAAAAAGAAAAGTATAAATATTTGGGAATTCCAGTCACTGCAGGTGTTTATTTGAACGAAGAAATAAATATTATGGGCGGAGGGATAAGCGGCCTTGCATGTGCGATAATTCTTCGGAAAAATGGGTATAGCGTTAATGTTTATGAAAAAAAGAATTATGTTGGTACAAGATTCAATGATGACTGGCAGGGTATTGAGAACTGGTCAGAGAAAATTGATGTCCTGAAACAGATAGAATCATACGGGATTGACCTGTCTTTTGATTACGAGCCGATATCCGAATTAACTATTCATTATTCCGGAAAAATAAAGACAATCAAAGTGAAAAATGGCTGTTATCTGGTTAGAAGAGGGGGCAGTAAAGGTTGTCTGGATACATGTTTACTTGAGCAGGCTGAAGAACTGGGGGTAAACATCCACTTCGCTTCCGTGCCGGAAAAGGAAGTTCCTATAAAAGTAAACGCTACAGGCCCGAAAAATGCAACTGCTTTTGTAAAAGGAATAAAGTTCAAAACGAACTGTGAGAGTGGCTATCATATGGCTTTTGGAAGTGAAATAGCCACAGGATTTTACTCTTACCTGTTGGTCAAAAACGGCCATGGAACAATTGCAACTGTTTTTAACCGCAAACTGGCCCACTGCTCCGATGAGTTCCTCCAGAATACTGTGGAATATTTTTCAGGTTTTCTTGATAAAAGGGAGCTAGCTTCAGGGAAAAAATTCGGTGGCTACGGGCATTTCGAAATAAAGAAAAATTTGTATGATGATAATGGGGCAATGCTCATAGGGGAAGCAGGCGGTTTTCAGGACTACTTCTGGGGATTCGGGATGAGGTACGCAATCCAGAGCGCTAATTTTGCTGCAAGAAGTATAACTCGAAGTGAATCCTATAACGATTTGATAAAGAAGCATTTGATTAAAAAAATGGAGCATTCGGAAAGAAACAGGTTTATTTTTGAAACTCTGGGCCCTCTGGCTTATCCCTGCGCGTACTATTCACTTGCTGTCAGCAAAAACCCTCTCAAACTTTTGAACATGGTATATAGATGATGAAATCGTAAATCAACCTGATAAAATACCATGAAATAACCCGTAAGAAAGAGTGCCGTTGATTGCCCTGTTCCTCAAAGAACCTTACCTTAGAGACTTTCCACGGGTGGTAGGAATCTCAAAGATTTGAGCAGACACGAGTCCCTCTTTCAGGCCGAATTTGGAATTCACCTTAATTATTCGCTTATGTTTTCCAGGATAATACCTCGTTTCCCTAACCAATCATTTAAAATCTTTACTTCAAGTGAAAAAATGGTTGATAAAGATCTTGAAGTTGTGGATTTCAGTATTAATTAAAGGATTATCTTCGCTGGTCCCTTCTGAATTTTAAACTCAGGTAATATAGGGGATTTTCAAAAATAAGCCGGAATTTTTATAGGCACTTCAGGATTTTATCAGGGACCCCTTCGTTTTCTCTTTTTCCTCTATCTTTTTATTGTTCGAGCATCAATCTACTTTATGGGGTAAACAATTCATTTGAGGCTGTATGTTCACGGCCTGTCTCTTATCAATAAGCTGGGGTCTTGAGTATGTATGATCTGATTATAGTGGGCGGAGGGCCTTCGGGAGCTTCTGCCGGAAGGGTAGCTGGAAGAGCAGGAATCTCAACCCTCTTGCTTGAAAAAGAAAATTTCCCGAGGTATAAGCCCTGCGGAGGGGCTCTATCCCCTTATGCATTATCCTGCCTGGATTTCAAACTCCCTGAGTCCGTAGTCGAGAGGGATATTTCAAAGATAAGGATTCATTTCAGGGAGCACTGTACTGAAAGGCAAAGTAGTTCCAGGTTAGCTTTGCTGGTCTCCAGAAATGTCTTTGACAATTTCCTGCTTGATAAAGCCAGGGAGACTGGAATTGAGGTCCACTTCGGGGAAAAGGTGCTGGACTGCGAGGAAAGAGAAGAATACGTTGAGGTTAAGACTTTGCAGAACACTTACCTTGCCAAGTTTGTCCTTATTGCGGAAGGCTCCGGAGGCATGCTTAAGTATAAAGTAAGGCCGCAGAGAGACCGGAGAACGGAATATGGGCTTGCCCTTGTTTCGGAAGTTCCTGAAGATGACGAGGTGATAAGGAATCGGTTTCCCGGTGTAATAGACATTCATTTCGGGACTGCACCCGGGGGGTACGGCTGGATTTTCCCTCACGCAGGGTACTATTCCGTGGGGGTCACGGGAACAGCTGAATATCTAAAGCATCCGAAGAAGGTAATGCAGGATTTTTTGCGGGCAAACGGTTTTTCAGGAGAATTGCAGGTCAATTCCCATATTATCCCGGTAGGAGGGATAAAACGAAAAACCATAAGTTCAAGGCTCCTTCTGAGCGGGGATGCCGCAGGTTTCGTGGACGCCTTCATAGGGGAAGGTATCGCATATGCCATCCGGTCAGGGCAGCTTGCAGCGGAGAACGTAGCTGATCTTGTGCTTTATGACCGGAAATTGAGCGCCCTTAAAGAGTATGAATCCAGGTGCAGGCAGGAGTTTGGAAACTTCCTTGGCAGTTCCCTTAAACTGGAAAAGGTTATGCATCGTTTTCCCGAGACCTCTTTCAAACTTGTTCTCAGCAGGAAGGAAATATTGGATAAATATCTGGATGAAGTTGTATTCAGTAGAAGCCACAAAGACTATGTCAGGTGGTTATTGCTCAATTTCAGTCTGGCTGAGCCCTCCTCCAAAATTAAGTCCGCAA
Organism: Methanosarcina sp. 1.H.T.1A.1; assembly: GCF_000979295.1. Taxonomy (NCBI): domain Archaea; kingdom Methanobacteriati; phylum Methanobacteriota; class Methanomicrobia; order Methanosarcinales; family Methanosarcinaceae; genus Methanosarcina; species Methanosarcina sp. 1.H.T.1A.1. The sequence continues at coordinate 9,068 of NZ_JJQY01000144.1, forward strand.
CTGAACGAAATCGGTAAGGGTTTCTATAAAGCAAGAGCTAACAAATAAGAGTAGGGATTAATGGAAAAAAAGTGGGGTGTAATAGCTAAGGGCAATGAAAGAACAGCTTCGGGGTCCTAAGAGCAGGTAAAAGAAACTGATCGAAAGTACGAAACCAAAAGAAAACAAAGAACTTCTGAGCAAAGATTGAAAATAAACCTGAAGATAATCATTGTATGCGAGTGAGGCGTGTAAGCTCCCTTCTGTTCATGCAAAAATTCCTGCCACCTCATCAGTGGAAGAAATGGTCCCTGAGGACTCTTGCATCGACGGCATTCGGCTAAGCGTTACCAAAACCAATCGGGCGATTCCGAACTGCTCGTTATTCCCGATTTCCAACTTGCACCCACGAGGATTCGCCGTTTCATCCACTCTCCCTGTGACCTCAGCTTATGGCATCATCGCATTTGCAGGGGATGGTTATCGTTTCTGTGCCAGGGCCCGGGCTCTCGCCCGACATCCTTTACAGATGTTCGTGTGTCCGGAACGGTGGGGAGACTTTCCTCAGACCAGAAGGTCCGGCAGCCGCCCAGCCTCTCTCGCATATTGCTGATTAACTTGCCCTATATATTTTTCGATCGTATATATATTTATGGGATGATATTTCTGCAAAAGGATACTGGTTAAAGAGGACTCCTGAGTAAAATTGTCTTCAGCGACCTCTGGCTGATTTTCCGGGATGATTTTTCTGGCTGATTTTAATTCTTTCCCGGTTCTGGATGAACGGGTGCATTCTTTCCGTGTACTCCATATATCGTTTGCGTGTTAGGGATATGCCCAAATATTAATATATATGTATTGTAATCGAGAAAATGAAATGGATTTTCCATTTCCTAAATCTCTTAAAAAATATTCAATTCAGATTAAAAAGATTCGTTAGCTTAATATGTGACTATAACTATCATTTTTGTGTTCAGTTTACAGTCTTATTTTTTAGAGGTAAAACATGAGTAATTGTCTATTTGATTTGCATATTGGATATGTCCGTTTTAGAAATCCCATTGCACTGGCGCCAATGGCAGGAATTGTCGACAGCGCTTTTGCCAACCAGTATGCAGGTGATGCCGGGCTGGTAGTGCTTGGAGCCTTCAATCTTGATGAAGGATCTATTGCAGTTGCATCAGAGCTCGTAGCCAGAGGTAGAAAAGAGTTCATCTCCGATGAACCTCTGGAGCTTATAAAAAAGGAAATCCGGGCAGTAAACTCGGGCAGTGCTGTTGCAGTAAACGTCAGAAGCACCACCCTTGAGCCTTTAATTGAAGCTGCTAAAATTGTAAAGGAAGAAGGGGCAATCCTTGAGTTAAACGCCCACTGCAAGCAGCCTGAAATGCTTGAGGCAGGCATCGGAGAAGCCCTTTTGCATGACCTCCCAAGGCTTTCTGCCTGGATAAAGGCAATAAAGGAAACCGGAGTCGTGCTTTCCGTAAAGGTACGGGCAAATGTGGTGAATGATGTCAAACTTGCCAGGCTTATTGATAAGGCTGGGGCTGATATCATCCATGTAGATTCCATGCTCGAAAAGTTTGGAGCCGACCTTGATGCGATCACAAGTTACAGGGATGCTACAAGGCTCTTCCTTATAGGCAACAACTCGGTTACTGACTTTGCAACGGCAAAGGACATGTTTTCCCGAGGAGCTGACATGGTATCTGTTGCGAGAGGCGCCATGGAAAACCCCGAACTGGTCAGGGAACTTGTAGAGAGTGTAAGTTCTTACCAGCAGTCAATAGGCTGGTATAATGCTCCCAAACACGTTTGCAGTGAAGGGGACTTCAGGGCACTGGCTTTCTGCTGTCTTCCGGTAAAACCCTGCCCTGTGCATGCGAAATTCCGAAAACTGGGATACACTGCCGAAGAGTTCGCCCGGACAAAAATGGAATTTGCCAGAGGCACAATGCTCGAGTACGGGGAGGATACCTGTTTCGGCAGCCTTGTCTGGTGCTGTAAGATTACAAAGCCCTGCTGGATCAGGAACGGTGTACTGAATACACTTAACCTCTCTGATGCGGAGTACATGAAACTTAAGGAGCAGCTGGCAAAACACGTCCTTGATCATGCCAGGATTCCGGTAAATGAATCCCAATAACACTGCTTTCTCCTGTCATATCCCTGAATTGGTGGAGGATTCCCGAACCTCAAGCCTGATTGCACGCCGTGCACAGCTTGCTATGTTGCTTGAGGTCTCAGCCTCTCCAAAACCAGGGAACGTTGATAGGGAACATAATTATCCTGATACGTGTTTTGAGCATTTTGTAGCTTCTTCAGTTGCCGTCTATCCTGTCTTTGAGCTTGCTGCAAGGAGTAAAGACAGTATAGGGTCAATTCTCAGGAGTGCGGTTTGCGAAAGCTCTGCCTGGCAGCAGGGAGGAAATACACATTTTGGCGCTTTTTTACTCCTGATTCCGCTGGCAATGGCTGCAGGCAAAATCTCCAGAGAACCCCCCCACTCCGGGGAAGCAGGTTTCCGGCTTGAAGCCGGGGAATTTGAGAGTCTTGCTGCCCGCGCCCATAATTTTGTCCGTGCAACGAACTGCGAAGACGCTGTTGAGTTCTACAGGGCTTTCGGGCATGCAGGAGTCAGGGTAAATAGTGTGGACGAATTCGATCTTAAAGACTCTGAATCAACTGCCGATCTCAGGAAACAGAACATTACCCTTTACGATCTTATGGAAATTGCCAGAGGGTATGACCTGATCGCAAATGAGTGGACCTCAGGTTTCGGGCGCTGCCTTGAGGGGGCAAAAAGTATTCTTGAGTTCATGCAGGCACGAAACTGCGGGGCAGAAGCTTTAACCGGAGGCTCAGTTTCCAGCTGTTCGGGCACAGGAATCAACGAGGCTGTAGTGTATACTTTCCTGAAACTGCTTTCCAGGCACAGGGATACCTTCATCCAGACCAAATTCGATATTGAAACTGCAGATTATGTTTCTTCCAGAGCAGGTGAGATCCTTTCAAGCTGGGAAACTTCAGGGAAAACAGCCAGGGACTTTGCATCCATCCTTCCTGCAGTACAGGAGTTTGACTCCGAGCTTCTGAAAAAAAGGATCAATCCGGGCTCTACGGCAGATATCATTATTGCAGGGCTTTTTATTGCCCTTCTTGGAGGACTACGTTTTTGAAAAAATATGATGAATCCGGAGATATCTGTAAACCAGATATCGACCTCTCTGAATACGGGATTCTGGAAGGTATCTCTGAGACAATCGTAAGTACGGGGCTTGATAACCCCAATGCGGCTCCTATAGGGATTATCAGGAAAAACCAGAAGACTTTTGTCCGCATTTTCAAAGGCAGCCATACAGGGGAAAACCTGGTCCGGGAAGGGGTTCTCGTAGCAAACGTGGTATATGACCCCCTGCTCCTCGTACGCTCCACCTTCTTCGACATTGAATCTTCCGAATTTGATTTTGTGGACATTGGCGGGAAAAAGTTTCCTGTCCTGAAATCGGCCATTTCCTGGGTAGCTTTCAGGTGCACCAACCTCAAGGATACGGAACAGACTGTGATATCCGACCTTCTCCCGCTCGGGGCGGGCTTTTTTGAGGCGAACAGGAGAGCGATCCCGACCCCTAACCGCGGCTTCAATGCCGTGCTTGAGGCTACAGTTCATGCAACCCGCTATCAGCTTTCGGGGGATGAAAAATACCTTGAATGGATCCGACACTATGAGACCCTTGCTTCCAAATGCGGGGGAGATAGTGAAAAGAAAGCTATGAAACTGCTTTATGAAGTTCTGGGGATTTGAATTTCTCTCTAACTCCATACCCTTTTCTGATTCTTTCTGGTTTCAGTTCCCTATTCTAAGTCACGCTTTCTTTAGAAAATTATATTATCCTCTATGGCATGACTTCTGTTCATGAATTTTCAGAGAATCGCATGGGGAATTACCGGCGCCGGACATTTCCTGGACCGCAGCTACCAGGTATTTAAGGAACTCAAACAAAGAGACCACGAGCTTTCCGTAAACACGTATATTTCCAGGGCAGCTGAAGAGGTGCTCCGGATGTACGGGCTTGAGCAGAAGCTTGTGAAAATCTCGGGAGGAGACTACCTTGAAGAGATTTTCCGGGAAAGCGAGCAGGGTTCAAGTTCTCCCAAAGTCGGGCGCTTTCTCCTTGACAGGTACGATGCTCTCTTCGTTACGCCTGCAACCTCAAATACAGTCTCGAAAATCGCCTATGGGATTGCCGATTCCCTTGTAACCAATGCCGTTGCCCAGGCTGTTAAGGGAAGGGTCCCGGTCTATATCGTGCCAGTGGACATTGAAGGCTCGATCGTATCGGAAATGCCCTACAACATTGACAGAAAACAGTGCCGGCACTGTGAGGACTGCCCCCCGAGGGAAAACTGCCCCCACGAAGCAATAACTGAGAAAAACGGTGTCACAGACCAGATAGAACTCCTGAAATGCAAAGGCTGCGGGATCTGCAAGGAATTGTGCCCTTATAATGCCATCAAGGGCGGGCCTGTTGAAGTCCTGGTCAGGGATGTGGACATGCGCAATGTTGAGATTGTAAAAGAGCTACAGGGAATCACTGTACTTGAAAGCCCGGAAGCCATTCTGGATCTTTTCTAAGTTTTTCATTTTTCCGGCCAAAAAATGTCCCGACAATGAAATATTTGAAAAAAATAAAAAAGGAAATGGATTATCTGGATAATCCATTTTTCCGTGGAAATTGTGGAGATTTCCTTTGGCAAAAGATTTTAAAATCAACTTAAATTGTTTTGTTATTGGGTTGTATTCCTTGCCTATATATAAATATTTTGTTAACGCTGTTATTTTGGAGGGTCTGCCGCCCTTCTTTTTTTATTTATATTCAGTGGTTGCCCGGGGTTCCATTTCCGGCTCCAATATTCTTTATGTTTGTCAATTTCTCTTGCCAAGTTTTCTCCCTTTCTATTTCCAATCTTACTTCTTGGTGCAAATTCAAACCGGCCTTTACTTTTCCTTATTCACTTTTTTTGGTTCTTCGTCAGTCTCTATGGATAAGATGATTTTCAATTCAAGACCACCTTGGTTTTTGTGAGGACATCCATACAAAACAACGAAGAGCTCTTTTTTATTCACTTTTCCTTATAATCTGCCTGTTTCGGGATCGGTCCCTGTATCACACTTCAATCAAGCCCAGCTGCCCGTTTTCAAGCTCTCCGCAGCTATCGGACATAAAACGGATCACGGCCTCATCATGGGAGATAAGGAGGTAACCTATTCCCTGCTCGGCCTGCACTTTTTTCAGCAGGTGGAGGACCTGGGCCTGGACCGAGACATCAAGAGCAGAGGTCGGTTCGTCAAGGATAATGTATTCCGGATCGAGCAGGAGAATCCGGCCCAGGGCAAGACGCTGGAGCTGGCCGCCAGAGAGTTGGGAAGGGTAGCGGAAAAGCACTTCTTCCGGGAGGCCTGTGGTCTTTAACATTTCTTTTGTACATCGGATACGCTCGGTTCCGGAGATATCGAGCAGTTTCAGGACTTCGAAAATCGAATGCTCGATTCGCTTCCTGGGGTTAAAGGCATCTGTCGGGTCCTGGAACATCATCTGGACCCTTCGGCGGAAAGTTGAGTATTCGGCTTTTTTCATCCTGGAAAGTGGATTCCCGTTAAAAAGGACTGCGCCATCTGTGGGGCCCTCAAGTCCTGCAATTATTCTTCCGAGTGTGCTTTTCCCTTCTCCCGAGGGGCCCATCAGCCCGAAGGTTTTCCCGGGTTCAAGGTCAAAAGACACGTCCCGGAAAATGTATTTTCCCTTTCCCAGCAGGCCGGACCCGTACGCCCTGGAGAGGTTTTCGGCTTTCAGAGACACAAAAAACACCTCACAGCCCTTCCATTGCTTTCTTTGAGGTCGGGACGCTCCTGCATGCATCTTTTTTCTTTAACAGGACATCTCGGATGGAACCTGCAGCCTTCAGGCGGGCTGCTGAGGGGTGGGGATGAACCGGGTATGGGCACAAATCCCCTTTCAGGTAAGCTATTCAGGAGCCCCCTGGTGTAGGGATGTAGTGGTCTTTCAAAAAGATTCGAGGGGTCGGAAATCTCAACGATTTCTCCGGCATACATTACGGCAACCCTATCTGCAAGCCGCCGCACGAAGCCGAGGTCGTGGCTTATGAGAAGCAGGGAGGTTTCACTCTTTTCTTTCAGTCCTTCCAGTTCGTTTTCCAGTTCAGCTACGCGGTTCCTGTCGAGCCCCTTACTGGGTTCGTCTGCTATAAGGAGTACTGGGTTAAGCATTGTTGAAGCCGCAATCAAAAAGCGCTGGTTCATCCCTCCGGAACACCAGGAGGGGTAGTATCTCATGTATTCATGGGGATTTGAAAAACCCACTCGCGTAAGGGCTCCTGCAACTTTTGAGAGGCTGGTATTCTCCTTTTTTTCCTGTCCATGAATTCGGAGGGGTTCTGCAAGCTGGTGCCCTATGGAATATACAGGATTTAAAGCAAGAGAAGGGTTCTGGAAAATTATGGAGATTTCTTTTCCCCTGAGCTTTGTCATTTCTTTTTCGCTCAGTTCGAGGAGGTTTTTGCCTCCGAATTCTATTGTCCCTTTAACTCTGGATTCCAGGGGGAGCAGACGCATAATCGCATGTGCAACAACGGATTTCCCACAGCCCGTTTCCCCTACGAGGGCCAGGGTTTCTTTTTCCCTTATAGAAAATGAAACGCCGAAAACAGCGGTCACGTTTTCTTTTTCTTTTTCTTTTTCGTTTTCATTTCCCTGAAAAGAAACGTTCAGGTCTTTTACTTCCAGCAGGGGGTTCATTCCGTATCCACTCCTCTTTTTCCGTTTTCTTTCCCTCCTTCAAATCCAAACCCTATCAGTGCAATGGACATTACACAGAGCGTGATGCAGATCCCAGGGGGCAGGTACCACCACCACATGTCCCTGATAAAACCGCCCCGGGAAAAGGCAAAGGAAAGCATGATCCCCCAGCTTTTCATGCTTATGTCCCCGAGTCCCAGGAAGGAGAGCGAGGCTTCGGAAATCATTGCCGAAGCCGTTGCCAGCATGAACTTGGGCAGCAGGATGTGGATGAGGTTCGGGAAGATGTCTGAGACCATGATGTGAAAAGAGGAAAATCCCATGCATCGGGCACTTTTGACATAACCTGCTTCCCTTATCTGCAGGGTTTTTGAGCGTACAACCCTTGCAATGGACTCCCAGGAAAGAAGCCCAAGGACAAGGATAAGGGTCCAGATGCTCGGGTGCAGGAAAGCACCTATGATTATGATCAGGGGGATCTTCGGAATTGTCAGGACAACGTCGGTAAAACCCATAAGCAGCTCGTCCGGCATCCCCCTGAAGTAACCTGAACAAAGCCCTATCATGAGGCCTATTAAGGTTGAGATGGAAGCCGAGGCAAAGCCCACCATCATCGAGATTCTGGCCCCGTAAACCAGCTCCGAGAGTATGTCATTTCCGATATCGTTTGTCCCAAGGAGGTGGGCAGTCGAGGGGGATTCATAAGAAATGAAACGCTCAGTCGGGGAGTAAGGGGCAAAAAGGGAGGGAAACAGGGCAAGGATAAGGAAAAAGGCGAAGAGAAAAAGTCCTCCCCGGTTGAATTTTTTTAAGGTTCTTTCATATTTCCGAATATCGAGGTTTAAATGATGGGCTATAATATCTTTCCACTGCCGGACACTTTCCTGTATGTACACTTCCTTTTGCATCATGTCGGCCTCCTGACTCTTGGGTCAGCAACTGCATACAGCAGGTCTGCGAGCATGTTCGCAAGCAAAACCGCAAGGGCTATTACCAGAAAAGATCCCTGGAGGACGGGGTAATCTTTTCCTATTATTGCATCATAAATAAGGGTCCCCATGCCGTTTAAGGAAAACACTATCTCTGTAAAAAGGGCTCCGCTGAAGAGAAATCCGAAATCAAGGGCCAGCAGGGTAATGATGGGAAGGGAGGCATTTTTTATGACGTGCCTGAAAAGAATGGATATATCGTAAAGGCCCTTTGCCCGGGCATAGAGGGCGTAAAGCTGTCCTTTTTCCTGTATGACACTCCCCCTCATTATCAGGAAGTTCCTGGAGGCGGAAAAGAGGGCCATCACAGTTACCGGTAAAAACATGTGGTACATGACACTTCCAGGGGTCGGGACATCATAAAATCCCTTGAAAGGAAAAAGCCCCAGTTCAAAGGCAAAGATATCCAGGCAAAGCAGGGCAAGGAAATAGGGAGGTGTGCAGGAGAGTGCAATAAACCCGCAGCATACGAGGCGGTTTACCTTTGTTTCAGGTTTCCAGCCCGCGTATGCCCCGAGCAGGGTCCCCAGAACTGCTCCCAGAAGTACGGAAATCCCCACAAAAAGGAGGGTCCAGCCTATCCTCTCCCTCAAAACCTCGGCTACCGGGCTGTGAAGGTGATATGAGTAACCCAGGTCAAACCGGAGGAGGTCTCCGATGTAAGCTGTAAACTGCTCGTAAAGCGGCCTGTTCAGCCCCATCTCGGCTCTCAGCTCTTCCATTACGGCCTCCGAAACGTAGACATCCTCCCCTATGAGATTCTTTACGGGATCCCCTGGCATAAGCCTCGGGAACGCAAAGTTGAGGGTAACTATGAGGAAAAAGGAAGCCGCATACCTGAGCGTTTTTTTAACCATTTCACTCATTGTATCACCTTGCCGTTTTCATATCGGTTTGTCGTTTTCAACCGCCTGAGCAGGATTCCCCCCTAGAAGCTCCGGTTTACCGGATCTAACAGGGAGGAGTAGCTGACAGTATTGTCATCCGGAAGCTGCCTTCATACCTCATGTAAATCGAGGAAGGTGTCAAGGGTGTAGATCCCATCCAGGTTGTTGTAGTGCCAGCCTTCGAACTTTTTGTTATAGGGCGTGACAACCTTTTTCCAGTAAACCGGAATTACCGGCAGTTCTTCCGCGTAATAGTCCTGCAGGGAGTACGAACAGGAACGCAGGGTTTCGGAATCCGTCGTATTCAGGATCTGATCGCAAAGTCCGGTAAATGCAGGGTCTTCGATGTAACCGTAGCGTCTGGAATCAAAGTACCCGGTACCCAGTCCCGAATGCATCAGCATACCCCAGGGAGTGGTCCTCGAAAAGACAAGCTCGTACCTGGAAGTGTCCTTTCGGTCCATGTAGGTATTCTGGTCAACGTTTTCGATTTCAATGTCTATTCCCACGGCCCGGAAGTACTCCTGCAAAAGTTCGGCATCCCTTTCGTAGCCCGGCAAGATCATGAGTTCCAGGAGGATATCTTTTCCATTTTTGTTTTCTACAATCCCGTTCCCATTGCGGTCTTCATATCCGGCCTTTTTCAGGATTTCCCTGGCTTTTTCCGGGTCATAAGTGCATTTCTCCGTGGGTTTGTAGTATTCCATGCCAGGAGGGACCAGACCCCTGTTGGGAACGCTTCCGTAGCCCAGAGTATCGAGCTGCATGAGTTCTTCGTAATTGATGGCATAGGCCATAGCTTCCCTGAACTGCAGGTCTGAGCGGGGGGCTTCATTTAAGGTAATTCCAAGATAACACATCCCTGTACTGTCCTTTTCGACAAAATTGAAGTCCCCTGTTTTTTCCAGACGCTCTATGTTTGCATACGGGTAGGAGGAGGCGTATTTGTAGTAGGTGTCGGCTTCTCCCTTCTCAAGGGCCAGGCAGGCGGCATCTTCACTTGCGTACCAGTCCACCTCGACCTTATCAAAGGCACAGGTTTTGCCTTTCCAGTAAGGGTTTTTCCGGAATATGAGGCGGGCGGTGTTCAGGTCTACGGATTCTATGTAATAAGGCCCGCAGCCCACATATGGGCCTTTGCTTGAGTATTCCATGGGGTTCTCAATTGATTCCCATACATGGGCGGGCAGGATGTTGTATGTCGTAAATTCCAGGTCGATGCGGGTATAAGGCTTGTTGAACCTGAAGGTCACTGAGTTTTCTGCCTCTGAAACGGAGGAACTTTCCAGGGTATCGTTTATCCAGCGGCCTGCAGGGTCTTTTTCTCCATAGTAAAGCATGCTGAACCGTACGTCTTCAGGGGTCACTTTTACCCCATCACTCCAGTAAAGGTCGTCCCGGATGTAGAAGGTCCATTCCCTGTGGTCTTCCGAAACTTCATAATGGTCTGCCAGCCTGCCAACAATCTTGCCGTCTTCGGACATCTGCATAAGTGGGAAATTGGAAAGATGTGCAAAGATGCCCAGGTAGTAGTCTCCTATCAGGGATTCGGATTTTATGACGTTAGGGGTCGCGATCTTCAGGACTTTTTCAGGTCCCTCTGAATAGTTCGCATCCGCTTCTGCATCCGCTTCCGCAGCCGGAGTTTCAATCCCCGAAGCCCCCTCACTTTCTGAAGGCAGCATTAACAGGTAAATCCCTCCTAAAAATAGTAAAGAGAGGGCTGCAATACAGAACACCCTGCTTTTTGTCCATCTCATACGCTGCTCTCTCCTTAAGCAGGGGTTTTCGTCACATTCAGGAAGTTGTCAAGGTTATAGATCCCATAGAGGGGGTCTGCATACCAGCCTTCGAACTGCCTGTTGAATGGAGTAACCACGTTATCCCAGTAGAGGGGAATTGCAGGCAGGTTCCCTGCATAGTAGTCCTGAAGCTCATATGCATAGCTCTGAAGCTCTTCAGGGTCCGTGGTTGCGAGGATGTCATCGCAGAGCTGCAAGAACTCGGGGTCGTCCACGTTGTGCATGACTCCCTGCCCGGTTCTTCTTGAATCAAAATAGCCGCTTCCCCAGTTTGCGTGCATCAGCATGCCCCAGGGGGTTGAGCGGGTTACTGTCAGGTCATATTCATAGTTGTCCTTCAGGGTAAACCAGGTATCTGCGTCCACAGTCCTCAGGTCTGCAGCAAGGCCCACCTGTTCCAGGTATTCCTTAAGAAGCTCGCCTATACGGGCATAGTCCGGCCTTATCAGGATTTCAAGTTTGATGTCTTTGCCATCTTTGCCTTCAAGGATACCGTTTCCGTTGCTGTCCGAATATCCTGCTTTTTTCAGGATTTCCCTGGCTTTTTCAGGGTTGTACTCAAGTTTTTCAGTTTCTTTGAAGGCCTCCATGGAAGGTGGCACAAAGCCGCGGTTCGGGACATCCCCATAGCCTAGGGTCTCGAGCTTGATGATTTCTTCGTAATTTATGGCATAGGAAAGCGCTTCCCTGAATTGCAGGTCCGAGAGGGGGGCTTTCTTCAGGTTCGGGGCCAGGAAGACAAGCCCGATATTTGTCTTTTCCATGAAGTCGAAATTCCCGGTCTTTTCAAGCTGTTCTATGTTGGGGTAAGGGTATGAACCTGCGTACTTGTAATAAGTATCAACATCCCCGTTTTCAAGGGCCAGGGTGGCTACGTCCATATTGGAGTAAAAGTGGACCTCCACGCTTCCGAATGCCGGAGCCTTCCCTTTCCAGTATGGGTTTTTCTCAAAAACGAGTTTTCCGGCATTAAGGTTTATCTGCTTGAGGTAATAGGGCCCGCAGCCCACGTAGGGGCCTTCGTTTAAGTATTCCATGGGGTTCTCGATAGATTCCCATACATGGGCGGGCAGGATGTTGTAGGTTGCAAATTCCAGGTCAATGCGGGTGTAAGGCTTGTTAAATCTGAAGGTTACGGAATTGTCGGCATCAGAAACAGCCGAACTTTCCAGGGTATCGTTTATCCAGCTTGCCCAGGGTGTTTCTTTCCCGTAGTAGCGGATTGAAAACTCAACGTCTTCGGGGGTAACCGGCTTTCCGTCGCTCCAGTAGAGGTCGTCTTTCAGGTAGAAGGTCCAGCATGTATTATTTTCCGAAACCTCATAGCTTTCAGCAAGCTGGCCTGTAAGGTGCCCCTCAGAGTCCATTTTCATGAGGGGTGGGTTTGAGAGATGGGCAAAAACTCCAAGACTTGAATCCCCGAGAAATGATGCCGATTTTATTACGCTTGGAGTTGCGATTTTCAGGGACACTTCGGTATCTGCCGATGGCTCCACACCGGAGGCCGAGGCTTCTAAATTGGTTCCCACGCTGGTTCCCGAGCTGATTCCCGAGTCTTGCAGGTTTTCTTCTCCTCCAAACAGGCCTTTAATATATGTAATGACCCGGTCAAAAATCCCGTCATTCGAGGACGTAAGATTTTCTCCAGAATCCTCAGTTCCTGCCGCTACTGCGGGATACATGTTTGCACAAAAAATAAAGATGAGTGTGGCAAAGGTCAGCCACTGTTTCAATCCTCTGTTTAATCCTGATCCCGTAATATTTTTCTCCTGTTTCATCCTGCTACCTACTCCTGTTTTATGTTTTTTTTCTCCCGGATATTTCTTGTCTCCCGGATTACAGAAATAGCACCAAAGGTTCCGATTCTTTTGCTAAACTAATTGTCATCTTGCTCTCCTCTGCATCAATGGAGGGCGTGGGCAGTGCTATGCGTGAACTATGAGTAAGAAATATAATGGTAACCTTAATGTGCTCTATTTTTTAATTTTATTTGCATCTCTTATTAAGATTAAATCTCTATATAATTAAAAATCATACTAATTTATTCTTTTTTATGTTATATTACCTAAACAATTTCGTAATATAAACCTTTTGATTTTTAATACTCTTTTGAAAAACAGATCCATGCACAGCATTTTTTTTAAGTGTTGGACTTCTATAAAACTGGAAAACTTCAATCAAACTGGAAAATTTTAATCAAACTGGAATATTTTAATCTAACTGGAAAAATAGACAAAAATATACGTTTTTATCTTTGACTTTCAATCTCAATCTTTTTTTCAATTTCTTTTGCAAAGACTTTTTTCGAGTGGATATAGAGTGAAGCCGGGAGCCCTGTATTTGAGATCAAGTAGAGCAGGCCCATGGTTGTCCTGTTCAACCTGGGTGAGCAATTTAAAAGTGCACTCCTCGAGATCCTTACCATTGTATCCAGGGACTTTATTCCTGTAAGGTAACTTTTTATATCCCGGGTCTTCTGACTTTTTTCAAATATCAGGTCTATCCATGTATTCATTTCTTCTATCAGAATTTCCCTTGTAAGGTCTTCAGGAACAATGTAACTTTTTCCTCTCTCTATATTTTTGAAATACTCCCTGAAACTCTCTCCTTTTGCAAGAGTATATACCTTCCCCAGCCCCCCCGAGTGTGTGTCCGTTGTTGCAGCGATACCTTTGCCAAATCTTTCCGCAAGGGCGATCGTAAGCTCATTTTTCTGCTTTAGCTCATGCATATTATATTCAAGTACAGGAAAGAGTTTTGCCAGTTCAGGGACGGCAGAGGGCTCAGGTTCCTCGTGAAGCTCAAACCAGAAGGGGTGATTGTAGATAAAAGGTAGTTTATGGCGCTTGAGATATCCTATAAAACTCTTCAGGTCATGTTCTATTTTTGCAATCTCGGTAAGTTCTAGAAAGTCCTCCCGATAAAGTTCGAAAACGTTCACGTGCAGGGTATGCCCTGCAAACTTCGGATCATATATGGTCATTTCAACGCCAGAGACCAGTTTTTCCCTGTCCCGTCCGAGAATTTCGTATGCTTCGATTGTATCATGATCCGTAAATGTGACAAAATCCATGCCCATCCCGAGGGCTTTTTCATAGAGACTCTCGGGACGCAAATCTTTTGCCGGGAGCACGTCAAAAGAACAGGTTGTATGCACATGCAGGTCTGCCCGTTTCCAGCCTTCCTCCATAAGCTCAGCTGCCCGTTCCGGTGTTATCAGCTTTTCCTGATAATTCTTCGGCCTTCTCCCCATAGGCGTAGAATCCCTGGATTATTATTTTGTCCTGATTATTTTAATTAAGTTTTATATTTCTCCTACTATAGTATTATCCTTTTTTTAGATTAAGTTTTTCTGAGAAACTCATATCAGAATCTGGACGTTTTTTGACTCATGGAAAAACTCTTTTGGGACTTTTCCGGCGTTATCACCTTGTACACTTTTTTACCCAATCCAAATCACCACATTTATAAAAATAGACTTTAATACCTCGATATTTTCACAAAAACAATAGTGGTATAACTATGGGTCTATTCAGAAAGCTAAGGAAGATTCTAAGCGTCATTTTTGAAAACGAGTCCGAGCAAAAAGGAGATGATTTCGAAAAATATGTGGTAGACCTCTTCGATGAAATAAACTTCTCCATCGTGCAGTGGACTACGGATCTGGCAAGAAAACATACGCGATTCGTAGAATCTGACTGCGGTCCTGACCTTGTCTTCCAATTGTAATAATTTATCCCTTTGGTTATCCTCATTTCGACACGCACGTCTGATATCAATGTACTGGATTTATGTTTTACTTGCACAGCATATGAACCATAACTTTCAGACACAGATGACACAGTACCAGACCTGTCTCTTATACACATCTCCGAGCCCACGAGACGGACTCCTATC
>NZ_JJQY01000144.1:23459-24653 GCF_000979295.1 Methanosarcina sp. 1.H.T.1A.1
ACACCTCTCTATTCGTCGGCAGCGTCAGATGTGTATAAGAGACAGGCATATGAACCATAACTTTCAGACACAGATGACACAGTACCAGACCATGTTACATATTTGCCCTTGTAATTATCATCGAAAAAAGCCTCTTTCTGTAATTCAGTCGAGTCCTTGTCAAAATATGGTGTGAAATCCGAAAAAGAAGTGCTTACTATTTCGTTCTCATGTTCTTCGCTGCTTGGAGTGTCTTTATCAAAAATTATATGAGCGTAAGCCAAAAAAGCAAAGTAGGTCGTCCATTTGTATTTCGTTGTTATTATTTCACAGTAATCGCAATAACGTCTACCCTCGGTTCTTTCTCCGTGAGTTTGGTTTTTGTAGAGCCATCGTGTTGCAAAGGCATCAAAAAGCAATCAAAAGTCGCGTTTGGTATTCTATCCTGAAAACACCAATCCTGTATAAGTGGACGACCAAAACACTGGTTTGCTTTTATTGTAACTGTACCAAAAAGATATATTTTTATAAGAAACCGTAACCAACTGCAACCAAGTTACGAACGATTATCAAAAAACCTTAGAGCCTATCTGAAAAGTCAGTAATGCATGTTCAAAAGTTACAATAGATCTATAATATCCGAGCATCCTTCACGTCTGTGAATATTGCATATTGTGAAAGTTACGGTAGGTCACAACACTTTTCGGATAGGTTCCTGGCCGATTTCCATTATTATACGACAAGTAGGTACAAGGGTTCTAAAGAGTTAAATTCTAAACAAATTGGGTTTCAATCAAGATGACACTTTGAAAAGTAACGTAAAACCCAAACTTAAGTTGAAAAAAGGATAATTAAGGGGTGTAGTGATTGAAGAAAAAATCAGGGATGTGTAAAGGAATAATATCTGGTAGAAAATGGAGAGTAACCTGGATTTTATTAATTCTTGTTTTTTCAATAATTTCAGTATCAGCTACAGGAGCAGATAACAGCACAAAAAGCCACGCAAGTGATGTAGTAGATATCTCTGAACAAAACACAAATGCAAGTAACGTAGTAGATGTTACCTTCCAAAAAACAGATTCAAGTGGCGTAGTAGATGATCCTGAACAAAAATCAAATGCAAGTAACGTAGTAGATGATCCTGAACAAAAATCAAATGTAAGTAACGTAGTAGATGATCCTGAACAAAAATCAAATGTAAGTAACGTAGTAGAT
>NZ_JJQY01000125.1:0-23435 GCF_000979295.1 Methanosarcina sp. 1.H.T.1A.1
CACCGAGATCTACACCTCTCTATTCGTCGGCAGCGTCAGATGTGTATAAGAGACAGATACTCTGCAAATGCTCGGAACCATTGTGGTAATAGCCCTTGCAACCTTTGCTACAAGGGCTCTTCCGTTCCTGTGTTTTGGCTCAAGGGAACCGCCAGCAATACTTTCAACTATTGAAAAAAACCTGCCTCCGATGATTCTCCTGCTGCTGGTCATTTACTGCCTGAAAGATGTGCAGTGGCTTGCAGCTCCATACGGGATTCCTGAACTGTTTACGATAGGGGTTGTTGCAGGGCTGCACTTCTGGAAACGAAACGCTATGCTCAGCATCTTTGCAGGGACAGGGCTTTACATGGTACTCGTTCAGTTTAATGTTTTTTCGTTCATCTGAAAAGCGGAGATAGTAGATTTTCCGTTATTACACAAGTTTTATATATGTCGGCCGCGACCACACACGATGAAGTGACCTGTATGAACGAAAAAAAAGTTGATTTAGCTTCACTCAAAAGTAAAGGCTTTCTGCCCCAGAGGCAGGAAAATATGTTTTCAATGCGGCTGAAAGTTGTGAGTGGGAATCTGGACGCCGAAAAACTGCGGGAAATTGCGGATGCAGCTGAGAAATATGGGTCTGGTTATGTTCACATAACCTCAAGGCAGCAGATTGAGATTCCTTTTGTCAAACTCGAAGCTGCGGAAGAAGCAAGCTATGAGCTGGAAAAGCAGGGCATTTCAGGAGGCTCTGCCGGAAAGAGAGTAAGAGCCGTGGTCGCCTGCCAGGGAGATAGGGTCTGCAGAAACGGGTTGATCGACTGCCAGAACCTGGCATGCCGGATCGATGAAAAATACTTCGGGGAAGCTGTCCCTAAAAAGCTCAAGATTGCAGTAACAGGCTGTCCTTCAGCCTGTATGAGGCCTCAGGAAAATGATTTTGGGGTCATGGGCACGGTAAAACCTGAAATCCTCAAAGAAAATTGTGCCGGCTGCAAGCGCTGTGAAAAGGCGTGTAAGGTGGGAGCAATAAAAGTCCTGGAAGATAAAGCCCGTATAGATACAGAAAAGTGCATCCTCTGCGGAGCCTGCATTGCAGCCTGCCGGAAAGATGCCCTGAGGGCAGAAAAAACCGGATGCACGATCTTTGTTGGGGGTAAAGCAGGACGCCAGCCCAGGCAAGGGACAAAGCTTCTTGAGCTTGCGGATGAGACGCAGCTATTCTCAATCCTTGAAAAAACCTTTGAGTATTACCGGAAAGAAGGCCTTGACGGAGAGAGATTTGGAGAACTCCTTGACAGGCTCGGAATTGAAAAATACAGGGAAGAAGTTCTTCCCTGAACTTCTTTAAACTCGCGGAAAATAGATTACTTGAGAGGTCAGCCGCTTAACTTTCAGGCTTTGCCTTCTTCGCAAGCCAGATTCCGAGTACCCCCAGCCCTATCAGCAGTGCAATAAACTGTACGAGCCCGCCAAGGTAGGGAATTTCATACACTATTGCAAATACAACTGCTCCGGTGAGGTAATATATCATTTTCCCGGCTTCTTTTTTGAAGACCTTGGTGTAAATCATCTCCCCTGCGAGCAGTTTGACCGGTACTGTAGCAATAAGGGTTGCGAGGGTCAGGAGCAGCATCAGCAAGATCGAAAGACTCCACCCGAAAATTGTAATTAGCAGGATAAAGGAGAGGACCGGAATGAAGACCAGGAGCAAAAAGCCCAGCAGTCCGGCTTTCAACGCTGAATCCCTTACAATTTCCGCAAGTCCGGTTACAAAATCCGGGAAGGTATAGATAAGGATAAAGCCCAGAGCAAGAGCTGCCAGCAGCCCTATAATGAAGAAAAAGATGCTGAAACCTTCAACTTCACCTGCATACTGGTCTTGTTCTCTGGTTACGGGTGTGATACTCAGGTTTCCCCCTACCTTATTTTCAAGGTCAGAAGGGTAATTTTCGGCTTCAAGTTCAAGGTTCCCTTTAAGCTCAAAGTCCTCTCCTGTCTGGAGGGTCCCGGCAGAGACTGACCCGTTTCCATTGACGATCCCGTTAAGAGTCACCCCCCCTCCGGCCAGCAGGATATCACCTTCAACTGTGCTGTCCTTCGAGAGAAAAATCTGACCTCCGGCTACTACCAGGTCTCCGCCAACATTTCCATTTACCCGAATCGAGCCTCCGGCTGCTATGATGTTTCCTGAAACATCTCCGTTAACAATTAGTTCTCCGCCGGCGCCGATGAAATCATCTATAACGTTTCCGTTTATCTCAAGCCTGGACCCTCCAAGTACCAGATCTCCCGGGATATCCTGATCGATCTGAAGGTCATCTCCTCCACCGAAAACGTTTCCTGAGCTCGTATATGTAAGCAAGCTCTCTTCATCAACAGCTCCTGCCGAAAAAGGCAGTGCAGCAAAAAGTATCATAAATAAAATAAGTAGTGATGCCAGCTTCTTTTCCATAGAATCACCTTCTTTGGTATCATTGAGTCTTTCCGGTTAACTGCTCCGGACGAATACCAGGATATTCTGGCTGGTATATTCCCACTTGTTAGTATATTCCCACTTGCTGGTATATTCCCACTTAATACGATGAATATGTATGAAAATCCCTTAGAAAATTAAAAGGCACTTAAAGATTAAAAATAGGACGAAAAAGCCTCCAATCAGTTCTCCAATCTTTTCCCGAACCTGTATTCAGGGAGGCTTTACCAGGAATTGTCATGAATTCTTGAGGCTTCGTACCTGGACCTTCCGGGTTTTTCTTCTGCCGGATAGCCAATTGCGATTGCCGAAAACGGGGTTATATGCTCAGGAATGTTAAGTAATCCCCGGATTCCGGTGACAAGTTTTTCAGCCGGGTAAACCCCTATCCAGACCGCTCCCAGCCCCAGGTCATGGGCAGCCAGTAACATGTTTTCGCTTGCAGCCGAACAGTCCTGAACCCAGAAATCCTTGAATTTCGGAACATTCTGGTCTGCGCAGATCAGTAATGCAGCCGGAGCGTCCTTTAACATCTTTGCATAAGGGTGCATTTCCGAGATTTTTTCAAGCAGATCACGCCTGTCAATTATAATGAAATGCCAGGGTTGTTCATCCCCTGCTGACGGTGCACTCATGCCGGCTTTCAAAATGTTCTCAATTATATCCCTGCTGACCGGCTCTGGCAGGTATTTCCGGATGCTTCTTCTGGTGAAAATCGCGTCCATTGTTTCCATAAATATTATCCCCCATTTATTAATGTATTATTATAATGGATAAAAGTATTGTTCAGATCTGAATAAATTGTAGAGCAGTTAAAAAGATCTAAATCACAGAATCAAAAAAAGAATCAGAAAAAGAATCAGAAAAAGAATCAGAAACAGAATCAGAAAAAGAATCAGAAAAAGAAAAAATACGTGGCTCAGAAAAGAATCCGAAAGTTCAAAAGAAGAAGATGATCCGTAAAATGATCCGTAAGATGATCCGTAAGATGGCCCGTAATTTGGTTCTAAAAGATATGTAACTGCTAATTCATCTAACTCTAAAAAAACACAATCAATAACCATTAATTTTAAAAATTAAAATTAGAGGAATTTGCCAATCGAATCTTAAGAAAGATGGCTATGGCAAATTTATTGAGGCTGCTTTTCTCAGTTTGAATAGTTATCATTTTACTTACTCAATTACAGTGATGCGATCTACAGCTTCCTGTGGATTAGGGACTGAAAGAATTTCTGTAGCTGAAATTACCATTCCTTCGGATCCTTTATTATTTATTTTTTTAGCAGGAACTCCTGCGATTGAAATCCCTTTTTCATAAAATGATTTGTTTACTACAGAATTTGCCCCAATTGCAATATTATCAGCAATTTCAATGTTTCCAAAGATTTTGGCACCTGGGCCGATGTATACATCATCTCCTATTTTTGGCGCCAAAAGAACGCTACCTCTGCCAGATCCTATATTAGTACAGGCATGTATTCTGCAATTCTCTCCAACTCTGGCATCTTTATTTACAACGATAGTTCCTCTATGGGCTATGCATAATCCAGGACCAAAAACATTTATTGGAATACTATAGCCGAGATGGATACTCTTTATATGCAATCTAAAAAGTATATATTTGAAATATAGCTTATGAATTAAAGATTTTTTACAGTTATTATAATACTCAGCCTTTCTTAATAATCTCTGAAATTTCCATATATCATCACCAATTAATTTAGGCCTGTTGTAATTTTTCCCTAAAGCTAATTTGTCTGCTTCAATATATAAATCGTAATCTGCCTTTGATTTGATAATAGATATTCCCTCTTTATATATGATTATTTATATGTTTTGAGGTCTTATGCTACTGGTTTCCCAGTTTTACTGTGGAAACTAATATGTAAAAAAAATTAAAAAATGTGAATATATGTGTGATACTCACAACATTTTATTTTCTAAATTATTTTGGTTATATATAACTATTTTTAGATTAATTTGTCTAAATATTACTTATACATGAATATATATTTAGATAACTGGTATGTAAATAAATTAAGCAGAATCAATTTTCCTTATCATTAATAAGTAACATGTATATGTAGATAAGTGGCACGTAAATAAATTAAGTAGAATCAATTTTCCTTATCATTAATAAGTAACGGAAATAAGGCCAATATAAATAAAATGAAGGGAGTTTCTTTTAAGAGCATTTCGATAAACCTCTAGTTTCAGCAAGTTGCTTATAAACAATTTATACGCGTGAGACGAAGTATAGGGGCTTTCGAAATCAGCTTTAACCTCAATAAAACCGTATTTGCTAAAGCCCTGAGTATTCGATTCCATAGCTTAACGCCTCCAAATAAGTAAACTTTTTATGGAGTCACGAAGAAACAAATTATATTTATTAACAAAGTACAAAAGAGAAACTTATATTACTCACTTAAGGCGCAAAATCACTAACAATAGCCTTTGTGGTTTAACTTTATATTTTAGACCGCTACAGGCTTAACGGTATTGATTTCTCAGTTCAACCACGTAAGTCCTAACATATTAAGAAAAGAAGTACCTGCAGCAGGTTTGACATAGTTTTTGAAATTGAAATTTGAAGAGGATACAAAAAAGGAAAAATTACATGAAAAAATTACATGAAAAAATTACATAAACCGTTCAAATCTTTCCTTTTTCGCCTTACAGATAGGACAGACCCCTGGAGGTTCGTCCATGGCACTGAGATATCCGCAAACCTTACATCTCCATACTGGCTTTGAAAGTTTCCCTGAGAATTCCATAGTTTCCATCATCTCCGTTCTTTCAGCTTCCTCGGCTCTTTCAGCTTCTCTTTCCTCGCGGGAAGGGCGCCTTTCCGGGATAGATTCTATTTCTCTTTCTCCTCTAATGGCCTCGTCCGAAACATAGAGTGCACAGTAACAGGCTCCATAATCGTTTAGATCAGGATCTCTGTAGTAGCAGGGACAGATAATATCCAGGTCTTCCTCTTTATTTCCGGAAGCCAGTCTGCATGGACAGCCCCAGTAGCCGTAACGCTCCTCATTGACCAGCAGCCCCCGCACAAGGTCTTTTGTGAACTCGACATCAGGGTTCAGGTGGTAGCCTGATTTCTCAGCCTCCTGCTTCAACCGCTTATATACTGTGTCCACTTTCTCTTCGGATATGCCTTCTTCGGCAGTTTTCTCTTCTTTCAACCCAACTCCCCCTCAAAAGCCAAGGACTTCACGGATTTGTTTTTCTTTAAAACCCACAATTGCCTTTTCGTCATTTATAATAGTTGTTGGGAAAGAGATTGAAGGATTAAAACGTCTGACTATCTCAACAGCGTTGTTTTCTTCCTCTCCTTCCAACCTGTCCACATAAATATACTCAAAATCCACTCCCAGATCGGTGAGCAGTTTCTTCGTTTTTTTACACCATACACAGGTGCTCAGCCCGTACATTACGACCTTACCCCTGTCAATTCCGGAAACATGGTTTCCTTTCTCTCTATTCCGGCTAAAAAGATCCACTAAATAAACCCCCTGCAATAATTAAGTTAGCTGTATATCTATAGC
This sequence comes from Methanosarcina sp. 1.H.T.1A.1, assembly GCF_000979295.1. Taxonomy (NCBI): domain Archaea; kingdom Methanobacteriati; phylum Methanobacteriota; class Methanomicrobia; order Methanosarcinales; family Methanosarcinaceae; genus Methanosarcina; species Methanosarcina sp. 1.H.T.1A.1. Next base: position 6,013 of record NZ_JJQY01000125.1, read on the forward strand.
GTTTTACTCAAGACAGATTGTTGCTCTGGACTTCTGGCAGTAAATTAAAAATCCACCAGATAGTAGATTCTAGATAGTAGATTCTATAAACTCCTTATCAGAAAATGTCAGATAAAGTATATAAAATTGAGATATACTTCTCCACGGCTGCACGTCCTCGGGATACGCCAGATTACTCGAAATGGAACCTCAAGAAAGTTATTTTTTCACCGCACTATTTTTACCCGCTTCAGGTATGCCTGTGCGAACAACCGAACTGGTTTTTCCTCTTACCAGAGACGCGAATACCCCGATAGTGCAGAAGATCGTAAACAGGATAAACGCATAATGCAGGCTCGAAACGAACTGGGAGTGATATTCGGGTGTGATCTCCACAGGGCCGATTACAACCGCAAAGATCATCATCGCGATACCCATCGAGAGCATCTGGCCGAGGAGCCGCATAGTCCCGTTCATCCCGGATGCGACACCGTAGAACCTCTTATCAACCGAACTCATAATTGCATTCGTGTTCGGGGAAGAGAAGAGCCCGAACCCTGCACCGAGTATGAGAAGGGTGAGGACCAGGTGCCAGAGAGGTGTCGTTTCTGTAAGGAAAATGAGGAAGAAGAGCCCAATTGAAGTGAGAGCCATTCCCGCCGATGCAACGATCCGCGGCTCAATCCTGTCAGAGAGCCGGCCGGCCATTGGGGAAACCATGGCCTGGACAACTGGCTGCGCTATCAGGATAAAACCTGCGTGCTCAGGCGTGAAGCCTTTTGTGTACTGCAGGTCCAGGCTTAAGAGAAAAGTCACTGCAAAAGTTGCACTGTAATTGATAAGCGCGGCAAGGTTCGAAAGGGCAAAAATCCTGTTTTTTGTCAGGAGCCTGATGTCAAGAACAGGGGAAGATATTCTCATTTCATAAAGAGCAAAGCCGATAACCCCGAGAATTCCCGCAGCTATGAAGGCAACTCCTTTAAAGTCCGGAAGAGTTGAGAACCCGTACATAACAGCAACGACCGCTGCCCCATAGATAACAGACCCTGTAAGGTCGAACTTCTCCCCCCTGCACTCGGCCCATTCCCCTTTGAGCTTCCAGAGGATGAGGATAACCGCCATGATGCCTATAGGGACGTTTACGAAGAAAATACTCCTCCAGCCCAGATATTGTGTCATTAAACCTCCAAGGAAAGGTCCAAGGGAGAGCCCGAGGTAAACTGCAGTGATATAGATCCCGAGAGCCTTACCACGTTCACCCGGGGGGAAGACGGAGGTAACGATGGCAACTCCTGTCCCGAAGATCATAGCACTTCCAAGCCCCTGGATAACCCGGATACCGATCAGTATTTCTGTCGAAGGGACCATGGTCATTGCCAGGGACGCAAGGCTGAAGATAGAAATGCCGTAGAGGAAAACCTTTTTCCGTCCGTAAATATCTGCGATTTTTCCGAACGGGACAAGAAACACGGCTGAAGATAGAAGGTATGCGGTCGCAACCCAGGAGAGAGCAATCGCGTTCATATGAAATTCTGCCCCCAGTGTAGGCAGGGCAATATTTACTGCCGAACCGTCAAAAGGAGTGATAAATCCGGCAAGTATCGCAATAGTGAGTACAATTCGTTTTTCTGTGGCAGCTTCAGGAGTATCGGTAGTATGGCGAATTTCCGGAACTTTAGCAGATGATCTGGTTTTTTTTGTTTCTTTTACCATGTTTATCACTGATAAGAAGGGTCGTAATCTTCTATCTGGAGAGTCCGGAAGATTGCAAAGGGTTTGTGCACAGAATGTGGTATTAAGCAGTAATGCTCTCCTCATAATATTTTTTGTCACAGTTGACTGATCAGGAATCTTAGTATGATCTGCTTGTTTTTAAATATTATACAATTCAACCGGTTATTCAGCAAGCTCGAGGGCACTGATTTTAAACCGAAAAAGAAATCCTCGTCAATTTCAAGTCCTGGCTGACAAAACAGGGGCTTAATAACTGACCTGGCAGAATAGCCGGTCAAAATGAGATGAAGCAAATTAAGTTATATCATCAGGGTAAATTTAACTTAATGGCAGGATAAAAGCTTTTCCAGCAGAGGAATAGTAAACCAACAAAGCATTAGAACAAATAACAGATAACTCATAAAATCAGTATTCATCCTAATAAATAAAATATAATTAAATTAAATTAAATTAAATTAAAATTAACTTAAAATAAAATTAACTTAAAATAAAATAAAATCAAATAAAATAAAATAAAGTTAATTTACAAACAGCCACAGGGACGAGATTAAGCCCGATGTGGTGAGATTAAGTTTATAAGAGATTAACTGATTAAGGATTCGACTGGACTTATACAGATATTTTAGAGGTTATGGACATAAAATGAATGAAATCATTACCTGGATACTAATTGCACTTTGCCTGACACAGTCTGCGATTTTTTCAGGGCTGACGATCGGTATTTTCGGTCTTGGAAGGCTGAGGCTTGAGATTGAAGCCGAAGCAGATAATAAAAATGCAATAAAAATCCTGCAGGTCCGGCGTGACTCCAATTTCCTGCTTACGACTATGCTCTGGGGGAACGTAGGCATAAATGTACTTATTGCTCTGCTTACAGATTCCGTAATGGCAGGAACCTCAGCTTTTCTCTTCTCGACCTTTGGTATTACCTGTTTTGGAGAGATTGCGCCCCAGGCTTATTTTTCCAGGAATGCGCTTGAGCTTGGGGCAAAGCTGACTCCTCTTGTCCGCTTTTACCAGATGCTGCTCTATCCGGTTGCAAAACCGACAGCGCTTATCCTTGACTGGTGGCTGGGCAGGGAAAAACTTGATTTGTTCAGGGAGCAGGCAATGAGGATTATGCTCGAAAAACATATCGAGTCAGGAAAGACCGATATAGGCACTTTTGAAGGGATAGGAGCCCTGAACTTTCTTTCCATAGATGATGTCAACATTTCTGACGAAGGCTCTATAATAGACCAGAGAAGCATTATCTCTCTTCCTGTGGAAAATAACCGCCCTGTTTTCCCTTCATTCAACAGAGAACCTTCTGACCCCTTCCTGCAGAAAATAGAAGCATCCGGAAAAAAATGGGTGATCATCGCCAACCTGGCAGATGAGCCTGTAATGGTGCTGGATGCGGACGGCTTCCTGAGGGATGCAGTATATAAGAAAGGGCCTTTTATTCCGCTTTCTTACTGCCATTTCCCTGTAGTGGTAAAGTCTCCGAAAACCAGGCTTGAGAAAGTAATCCGGCAGTTCAAGGTATATCCGCAGTACCCGGAAGATGATGTAATTGACCAGGACCTTATTCTTTACTGGGGCGAGGAAAAACGTATCGTAACAGGGTCGGATATTCTGGGCCGACTGCTCCGCGGAATTGTGGTCGAATGCGATGTGGGCTCAGGATGTGAGGTACCTCCTGAAAGGCAGCCGGGATTTGTCAGAAGGGCAACTTTCAGGAAAGATAAAAGAAAAGAAAACCTGGAACAAAGAAAGAAGTAAAGAACAAAAAGAAGTAAAGAGCAAAAAAATCATAGAACAAAGAAGGAAGGAACAGAAAATCATAGAACAAAAAGAGGAAAGGGCAAAAAGAAGCAAAGTTTACTTCTTAGTTACTCTTTATATGCAGGGAAGGTCAAAACCCCTATTTCCTGAAGAGGCGAACCTACTGCAAAGTGGTAGAGATCCTGGTACTCAAGCCCTTTAAGCCCCAGGGTTTCGTGCAAAGGGTCATCGAAAAAACACCCTATCCCGCAGCCCCTGAAACCGCGGGCCTCTGCTTCAAGGTAAAGGAGCTGTCCCAGGATTCCACACTCCCAGAAAAGGTAAGGGTACATCCATGAGCCGGATGTTTTCAGAGGCTCTTCGAACTCTGAAAGCATGCAGGCAGTAAAACAGGCATCTTCTGCCTTTCTCTGCGCACATGAAAGCTGGGCTGCAAAATGATGCAGTTCCTCTTCCACAAGCAGGTAAAATTCAAGATCATGAGGACAGCTTTCAGGTCTTTCCCACAGAAAATCCGACCTGAAGGCGGTTTTAAATTTCTCCTTTTCTCCGGGTTTTCGCAGAAATATATAAAGACCTTCACGAAGTCCCTTCACCCTGTTTACAAAAAGGAGCAGGTGTGCAAAGGGTCCGAAAGCAAGCGTATCGAAAACCGGGTTTTTATCGGGAAGGGTTCTTCGCAGTATGCCGTAGAAAATGTCTTTGTCCATGTAAGCACTGTTATTCATTTCCAGAGCACTTCTTCTCCTGTGAATCACGCTACGCAGAGGGACCGTATCCAGGCCTGAAGGGATTCCGTAGCCAGAAATTGTCCCGGATAAACCTGCATCTCGCTTTTCAGGCTTAAGCTCCGGCTTTTTTTCATCGGCATGGGGAGTTCCTTTCTTTCTGGTTACTGAAGCAGCCTTTTCAATATCAGCCCATTCTACATGCGCAGGACTCAAGCGATTAGGGATACCATTCCAGGAAAGATTTTCAAAATCAGAAAGTGCAGATGAAGAGACCTTACCCGATGGACATTCCTTTCCTGCAGGATAAACTGCAAGCAGACAGGCAGGCTCTTCTTTTTCAGGGCCCTTCCTTCCGGAAACGCCCAGAAGTTTTGCTATGTCCTCAGAACCCGTATCCATAAGAAGGCTTGTTCTCCAGCCAAGTCCTGCTGCAGCAAAAGTAAGGGCAGCAATAGCATGTCCGAGATCATGGTTTGCATACCTGAAAGCCCGGATGCCGTATTTCCAGGCAACCCGCCAGTAAATTGAAGTAAGCCCTATGAAAAATGTACCTTCCGGAAAGCCGGAACTCAGCTTTTCCCAGGTCTCCCGGGAAAATTCAGTTCTTAACTCAAGCGCATGCGGCAAAGGAGCGTAATGGCAGACAGCCGGTTTTTCCAGAAGCTTCGAAACCGGCCCGGAAATAAGGTAAACCTCTGTTGGGTGAAGGTTTCCGCTTGAAGGATTAATGCGGAGAGCCCATCTTGTGCTTTCTGCTTTTTTCCATACTGAAAGAGCAAAGCTGTCAAAAAAAAGCTGAGAAATGCTGTTCCGGTTCAGCCCCGAGGGTTCCAGTTTCTCCGGAGAAAATGCCTGTTCATATGCAGGAAAAAGTTCGGACTTTATATCTTCTCCACTCCAGGTGTCGAGCTTTAAAACCGGAGCTCCTTTGTAGTTAAGAAAAGGGTCTGGCTTGATTGACATTTCAAGGAGTTGAGGACCGGGAGCATAGGCTTTAAAGCCATGCTTGCTAGCCTGATGATAAGACAGTATAGCTTCAAGTTCTGCATTCATAACAGGGCACCAGCTTTGCTACCGAATAATTTTCAATCCGTAGATTTGGCTTCTAATTGTTAGAGTTCAATTTTCAGAGGTATTATGCTTTTTTCAGAGCTTTAAGGACGGCTTTTCCAAAGGCTTCCGCACTTTTTGGGTCTCGCCCTGTCACTACCCTGCCCGAAACTACAACTTCCCTGTCCTGGTAGACAGCCCCATGCTCCTTAAGTTCGTGTACAGTATCCGGGCTCTTAAAAACCGTACTTTCCTTCCCCTTCAGGACCCCTGCTCTTGCCAGAATCACGGGCGAGACGCAGATCGCAGAAACTACCTTTTTAAGGGAATCAGCTTCCTTTACGAGTTCATGCAGGTACTGATTGTTCCAGAGGTACTTTCTTGAGCCTGGCCCTCCGGAAATTACGATTGCATCATAATCATCAATTCTGGCTTCTGAGATCTTGATATCAGGCTTAATCGTACCTCCCAGTGCTCCTTTTGCAGTTTCAGTAAACTCGGCTGCGACCGTAACCTTTGCCCCTGCAGCTTCAAATATCTGCTTTGGAACAAAGCATTCTTCATCCCTGAACTGCTCCTGAGCAATAACAAGCAAAATCTTTTTTCCTTTGGGTTCTGGTTCTGTCATCTGGCTACCTTCCTGTATATTTAAAATGCGAGATTTCTGTCTATCTTCATTGGAAAACAATAAAGTCTGAAGAAAGATGGATTACTGAGAGACAGGAGTTCTGTTTCGTATTGTATCCTGCAATGTATCTGAAAAGACCGAAATCGAAAGCTGATGAGAGTTTATATTAGTTTATTTACCTGAGAGCTTAAATAGACATACAATCTTACTCAGAAATTGCATTAAAGGAAACTGCAGTAACCCTACCCGAGTAAGAAGATATTCTTAAAGATATAAATGGATGTCTTTTCGGAAGTATAAACACATTTTACAAAAAAATTAAAAATTCAAACCCTGAACAAAAGCCAGAGCTCAGTGGAATTTACATGGTAAATTATAATATCTACAATATATATCGAGTATTGTGGATATATATCATATATTAAACATCCCTTTACTCATATACCTGATACCAGAAGATATATTCCGGCTGAAATCCCTGCTCCCATAAAGGTCGCAACAAAGTTTACCCCACTGTTTGAGAGCAGACCCCTTTTCTGAAGAGTAGCCCCGAGAAAGCTGTCCACATTTGTTCCGATAAAGCCTCCTGCAGTTGTAATAAGGACTGAAAGCAGAAGGTCGTCAGATATCCCTAGAACATAACCGAGCACGCCTATGACTGCAGAACCAAAAATTGCGGCAAGTTCCCCCAGCGAGGAAACAGCCCCATCAGCTCCGGGTTCCGAAAGCTTGAGAGTTGTGATCATTCTGGGTCTTCCTTTTGCCGTGGTCCCGATTTCACTTGCCAGAGTATCGCCTGTAGCGGTTGCAACAGTTCCCATGTAGGCATAAATAATCGGAAGGCTATGTTCCTGGAAAACACCATATGCTACTGCCAGGACAAGGGCTGCGGTACTGTTCGAGAATACGTTTTCATAGCTCCTGATTCCGTCTTTTGCCTGAGCAATCCCGATTGATTCCTTGTATGCGTACTTGTATCTGGTAAACCCGCCTCCCAGAATGAAAAAAGTAAGCAGAAGCAAAAACCACGGAAGTCCGCTGAAAACAATTATCAGGACTCCAAGAAGGGCAGCACTGAGGAGGGCAGAAACGTCGGCAATTTTCGCCCGGTACGCCAGTGCACCGAGGAAAAGGGAGAAGGCAAGGGCTACAAGCATTTTCTCAGGAGGGACCCAGTACCTGAACTCCTCAAAAATCCACATCGTCATCCCTGCCCCCAGAGTCACAGGGATATTACTGTCTATCTTTGAAGGAATGGACTCAAAAAGAGAACCCGTAACTGCTCCAATAACAGCTATGAAAAAAACAAAGTTATACGAGATCGGAAGTCCCTGCCAGTAGACAATCCAGCTTGCTGCAAGAAACGCCGCAGTAATCCTGAGTGCAAGAAATATCGAACTCCATAGCAGTGAAAAACCTCTCTTCTTCATCCTGCTCTTTCTGGAATCTAAATCCGCCGTAAAGCCTCTTTCCGAAAAAAAAGAGCTGTGGTTTCCTACTGCTGCAACTGCAAAGGCGGCAAGGACTATATAAAATGGGAATGTGTACGGAAGGTCTTTAGAAACTGCAGAAACAAGCAGCATCAGTGTAAGGGAAAAAGAAAGGCTGACTGCATCTCTGCTGCAGGAAAGAAACTTTCCAGAAAACCTCAGTCCCAGAAAAAGGACAAGAGAAAGAAGGAGGAGGAGATCTACCCCTGCAAAAGGAGCTATCAGAATAAGCAGGAGATATAAGATGTGCATCACAGGAATTCCGTGATAGGAACTCCCATTTTCGAGGAGGGGGGTAGCTCTGTTCATTCTAAGACATCTTTTGTTTTTTATTCTTCCTGAGAAGCTACATAAAATAGGTTTTTCTTTATAAAAAGATAGTTGTTTTTCCTTCAAACAATTGTTTAAAATGAAATAAGATTTAAAAATATTTATGTATCTTATTACTTACGCTCGGAAAGGTTTTCACGCCAGCTCTGGAGGGTATTCAAAGAGCAAAGTAACTTTTTTGTAAGAAACTTTACTCCACAGACACCTGCTACTAATTTTATATCTCAGAAAGACAGACACCTGCGATCCGGGAGACAGTCTTTTTTGAGAATTTGTTTGAGTGGTTTTCGGTCTTCTTTTGCTATAAGAATCATTTTATTTAAGGATAAGTGTAATTAGCAAAACAGACAGATAATTATTGCAGTTAACAAATCCAGTTAACAAATCCAGTAACTGGTTGAGATCTAATTTTATGCTTGCTGTGAGGGGAAAATAATGAAAAATTATGACCTGATTGTGATAGGCACGGGTTCCGGAATGAATTATGTGAACTCAATTATCGATTCGAATCCGGAGCTAAAAATAGCTGTTATAGATAAGGACGAACCCGGGGGGATCTGCCTGACCAGAGGGTGCATCCCTTCAAAGCTTCTGCTCTACCCTGCAGAGCTTGTCAGGGAACTTGAGACAGCTCCGCTTTTCGGCATTAAGCTCGAGATAAAAGATATTGACTTTCGCATGATCATGGAGAGGATGCGCAGGAATATAGGGGAAGACATCGAGATGATCAGGCAAGGGCTAACTGAGAGTACTTACCTTGACTATTATCCCGAAGCTGCCGAATTTATATCCCCGTATACCCTCAGGGTTGGAGAAGAAACCCTTCACTCTGAGATGATCTTCCTGTGTACGGGCTCAAGGCCTGCAATCCCGCCTGTTAAAGGGCTTGAAGAAACCGGCTACCTTACAAGCGACACTGTACTTGGACTCAATGAATGCCCGAAAAGTCTTGCCATTCTCGGGGGAAGTTACATAGGAGCCGAGTACGGGCACTTCTTTTCAGCCATGGGGGCAGAAGTCACGGTTATAGGGAGAAATTCGCATTTTCTTCCCCAGGAAGAGCCAGAAATCTCCGAACTTGCCAGGATAAAGATGTCGGAATATATGCGGATCCTTACAAACCACGAAGCCATAGAGGTCAGAAAAGAAAGTAACGGGCAGAAAACCGTTGTTGCAAAGGAAAGAAACTCGGGAGAGGAGACAAAAGTTACTGTAGACGAAATCCTGGTGGCAACAGGCAGAGTCCCGAATACTGATATCCTCCAACCCGAAAGGGCAGGAATCAAGACCGATTCCCAGGGCTGGATTTTAGTTGACGAGTATCTTGAAACCTCCCAGCCAAATATCTGGGCTTTCGGGGACGCAAACGGAAAATATCTGCTCAAGCATGTAGGAAACTATGAGTCCGGAATAGTTTACCTCAATGCAATCATGAAAGAAAAAGTAAAGGCAGATTACCATGCCGTACCGCACGCAGTTTTCTCCTACCCTGAAATTGCAGGCGTAGGGATGTCAGAACAGGAAGCTATTAAGGAGTACGGGGAAGACAGGGTCGTGATAGGCTTTAAACTCTTTGAAGATACGGCAAAGGGAGCTGCTATGGAAGCCAGGGATTATTTCGTAAAAGTGATTCTGGACGGGCAGGAAGAAAAAATTCTGGGCGCCCATATTATAGGCCCCCATGCTTCGGTCCTGATCCACCAGATAATTCCTCTCATGTACACGGCATCGAGAAGTGCAGAGCCAATTATCCGCAGTATGGACATCCACCCGTCCCTAAGTGAAGTTGTCACAAGAGCCTTTTATTCCCGGCTGTCTCCTGAGCACTACCACCATATTATGAAACATCTCGGGCTTGAGGACTGAAAAGCTAAGTTTAAAGGTTGAAAAAACCGCTGAAAAGACGAATTAAATACTGAAAGCTTTGCTCAAGCGAACTAAATTACGATTTCTTTGACCCATACAACCTTATTCGCCGTACTGGGTCGTCCCTGTCACGCTCGACGCAGGAGAGCGGCTTTCAGACAAAAAAGAAGTGAAAATAAGAACCAGAAAGTGAAAACTCCTGAGAACACTGTAAGAAACTAACAGGTAGAAATGACCGGGGAAGCCTCTAAGAGATCAACAAAAAATCAAAAAACCAGCACGGGAAAGCAACAAAAAAACCTGTAAGTATACCAAAAGGAGCAGAATTAAATTCTATCTGAAAAATACTTTTTTACATATCATTTTTTAATCTCTTTTTCTTCTGTCTTCTTGCTTCTTTTTTGCAGGGCCGCCAGACAGGCTGGCGGAGGCATTCTATAAAGATTGGACTAAAAAACGGTTTCCGGGATCGAGATAATTTCCTTTCTTATCCGGGGGCAGGCCGGTTACAGTTTTACGCGGCTATTTTTTAAGCAGGTCAAAAACCCACCTGCTGACGCCCGGGGCAACGTTTCCGCAGCGCCTGTAATATTCAACCTCGAACCCTATTTTTCCGTACTTTTCAATTAATCCAGGGATCTGAGAATCCTTTTTGAAAGTGTAAAAATGGATGTTCCCTCCTTTTCTTACAAGTCCTGAAACCTTACAAAGAAAATGATCCCTGCCGTAAGGAGTTGGCACAATTGCTCTGTCAAACCCATTCTCCGAAATCTGGAATCCTTTAATTTTCCCGGATTCGAAGTCGGCAATTACAGAAGGAAAAACTGCACTTTCGGTTTCAACTGTATTTTCGGGTTCGGTCTCAACTTCATTTCCGGGCTTGATATCAGGGTTTAAAGAGCCGGGATTACGAAGAATAGATTCAGCATCTCCCTGGATTACGGTCACCTGCCTTTCAAGTCGGTTCAACCGGACATTTTCTTTCAGGCAGGCACAGGCGTCAGGATTTATTTCGATTGCACAGACAACTGCTCCTTTTCTTGCAGAAGGGAGCACAAAGGGGCCCACACCTGCAAAAGGGATCAGAACAGATTCTCCCGGAAGAACTTTTGAGGCCACACGTGCCCTTTCCCAGAAAAGTCTGGGATTGAAAAAAACCTTTCTTACATCCATTCTGTATGTGCAGCCGTTTTCCCTGTGAAGGGTTTCTGCAGATTCTCCGGAGATAAGTTCAAATTGGGCTACCCTGTGTTCCCCTTCAAGCTTGCTGACCTTGTTGAGTATAGCCCGGGTATTGCCTCTCATCGAAAGAATCTTTGAGACAATAGAGTCCCTGTAAGCCCCAAGTTCCTTTGGGATAGAAATTACTGCAATATCCCCTACATAATCAAAGCGCTTTGGGACTAAGGGAAGCAGGGGTTCTTCAACTATTCCTCTCATCGCATCTCGCAGGGTCACTCTATCTCGAAAACTCATCTCAGGACACCTCTGTCTGGTAAAATTGCAGACCTTTCATCATTTCAGGTTCTTTATCAGGACACTTAATAGGAAACTTAATTATTCAGGCATTTATTCAGGCATTTATTCAGACACTTATTCAGACACTTATTCAGGCACTTATACAGGCACTTATACAGGCATTTCATCTTTGTAGATAATTTCATCTTTGTAGATAATTTCATCTTTGTAGATAATTTCATCTTTGTAGACAATTTCATCTTTGTAGATATTTATTATTTGACTTTCACTCTCTGCTTTTTCAGTACGCTTCAGTTTCGATTTTCTCTGTTGAGCCAGTACAAATCATACAGAGTAACAGAAGGATTGAAATTGCGAAAGCTACAAAAAGAAACAAAGCCTGAGAAAAGAAAAAAGCGAAAAAGAGATTAAAGCTGATCCTGAACACACGCAGGAAAATTTGATATGAAAATATTTATAGAAACTCCCAAATACAGTTTTTCGAAATACCGAAAAACAGAAAAAGGCTATGAAAGAGCTTTCATTTCTCCCCTGCCTACTATCTTTAATTATGGTTTCGTAGAGGGTACAACGAGTCCGGACGGCATGGAAGAAGATGTGGTTGTGCTCGGTCCCCGCCTGCCCAGAGGAAGCACCCTTGAAAGGGAGAGCTTTGATGGGATTGTAAGGTTCCTTGACAATTCTATCCGGGATGATAAGAGATTGGTATATATCAGTGGCTTTTGCTCTCCTGTCCTGCTTTCTTATTATTTCAGGCTTTATGCCCTTTTCAAAGTTTTTCTCTATGCTTTTCATGAAGGAAAAATCACAAAATGCCGGTTTGAAGGAATCGAACTCGAGAGATTAAACTGAAACTCCAACTCCTTTTTTTATATCAGGTTCCTCTTCAAGAAAAACTATCCGTGCAGTCGGAGCATTTGCTTTTACGGACTGGATTCCCCTCACGCAACCTTCCTTGCTTTTGTAGCCCTGGCTTACAGCGATAATCTGCCCGTTTCTTGCTCTCAATCTGAAACGGTATTCTCCGGATTCATCCGGATAAACTTCAAATTTAGCCATTCTATTCCCCTCAGTTGATCCTCCTCTAAATCCGGAGGTTCAAGCTTTAAACGATCTGTCGTCAGTCACCAAACGCTCTTTTAGAACGTATTTTAGAATCTATCACATATTAAGTACTGAAACTTAAGATTCAACGATTAAGGATATTTCCGGAGTGGGTTTGAGAACCCTTTAAGAGATTTGATTCAATTAACTGATTAATAATCTATCTAAATGTATAGGAAACTAAAATTAGAACTACAATTGAAGTTTCATCAAATTTACTTATCTGTTAGCAGAGAGAAGTTAGCAGAGAGAAAACTTTTAATGAAGAATAAAATTATTTGAAGAATTCTTTAACAACTGATTTCCTGAAAGGACAACTTTTAGAAAACTACTAATAATTTAAAGAAGCTTATAAAAAAGGTGCTTTAATATGCCTTTTCATGTGATGCTAATCCCTACCCTGGGTTGTCCTGCGAATTGTAGTTATTGCTGGAGTTCCGAGGAAAAATCCCCTATAATGAGTATAGAAACCATTAAAGAAGTGGTTGAATGGCTTAAGGGCTTCAGGGGGGATTCGGTTACTTTTACCTTCCATGGTGGAGAGCCTCTCCTGGCAGGAGCGGACTTTTACCGGGAAGCCTTACCCTTGCTGGCTGAAGGCTTGAGTTCCAGGAGAATTGCTTTTGCCATACAGACAAACCTCTGGAAGCTTACCCCGGAAATAGCCGAAATTCTTGCCAAATACAATATTCCAATCGGTTCCAGTCTGGACGGTCCTCAGGAGCTTAACGACCTGCAGAGGGGAAAAGGATACTATGAAAAGACCCTGAGAGGCTATGAGATTGCCAGGGCTCATGGGCTGCTGGTGAGATTCATCACTACTTTTACCTCCCATTCCGTAAAGTTCAGGGAGGATATTTTCAATTTTTACCTGGAAAAAGGTTTAACACTTAAACTTCACGCCTGCCTGCCATCTTTGAAGGATGACAACCCCGAGAAATGGGCACTTGATCCTGAAGAGTATGGGGAACTCTTAATTTACCTTCTGGACAAATATCTGGAAAACGTGGGCAGGATTGAGGTCATGAACATTGACCACCTGTGCAAGTGTGTGTTCACAGGCAGAGGCACTGTCTGCACCTTCGTGGACTGCATGGGAGATACCTTTGCAGTGGGCCCTGACGGAGCGATTTACCCTTGCTACCGCTTCGTAGGCATGCCTGAGTATGTCATGGGAAATGTTTATGACCATCCGACAATGGCAGACCTCGCCCAGTCCGATGCCTGGAAGCTCATGCACCAATATAAGGAGTACGTGGACACGGAATGCGGCAAATGCGCCCATATCAAGTACTGCAGAGGCGGATGCCCTTACAATGCCATAGTACCCACGGACGGGGAAATAAAAGGTGTCGATCCGCACTGCGTTGCCTATAAGATGATATTCGATGAAATAACCAAACGGGTCAACGAGGAAATGTTCGGGTCTGCTGGCGGCATGGATATGTTTATGCCCCAGACAATGAAACCTTCAAAGCCGGGCATAATGTCTCTCATGCTTAAGAAGATCTGATTAAGAGGGCCAGACGAGTTGAGTTTGACCAAACTCACTCTTAATTTCACTTTTTTGTAACCCGGGTCAAAAGAGCTCTTTTGTTTAAGTCACCCGAAACTTCAGGGCTATTGTCAGCATTTATACCTCATTTTCATGGGCGCGTTTTCACGAATGACAGTCCCAGTACTCCAAAATAAAACAATTCAACTGGAAGGTTCAGCCGGAATTTCAGCCTCATGGACTAAATCTCATTTTGTCAGTTCCCCTTTTGTATACCCTTATTTTCTTAATGTATCTCTGTTGTTTATTGAAATAGTTTATATATACCCACTTTCTAAACTAAATATATGGAAGAAGGTAAGATAAAGAACACGATAACAAGGAGTTTCGAACTGCAGGACTACAGGATAGAAGGAGCAGAACTCTCTGGTTTCTGGGCAGATCTGCTCAGCAAAGAAGAACTGACGGTTGAAGTAAATTACAGGCCTGAAAACAAAAAAACCTTCAGTCCCGGAGAAACAGAATCTCTTATTCATGAAATCTGCAGAAAATGCGATAGTTTTGAGGCTCAGCTTCCCGAAAATACAAAATGTGAGGTCACATTCAAAGACTTCGGAGAAAAAGTTTACAAAACTGACCAGTTGGATTTTGAACCGGCATCCAGGGAAATGGACGAAGTTAAGGTTGCTTACCGCTTCTATGTAGCTTATTATGTTTAGTCAGTTTGACAAATAATCAAGTTTGATTTTAATTTAATCCGGATTATATGACGAATATTTGCCTGAGTTCGAAAAATAGGCTCTATCAATCGGTGAAAATATTACCCGGTGAAAATATTACCCGGTGAAAATATTACCCGGTGAAAATAATATTACCCGGAAAAAAACAATCAAAAACAGGGAAGGGAGCATAAAAATGTCTCAACCAGGGAAAAACCCCGGTATTGCTGCAGTACTGTCATTCTTCATCCCGGGCCTCGGGCAGATTTATAACGGGCAGATCATGAAAGGGATTATCTTTTTCATTCTTGCCTCTATTGGGATTGTCTTTATCATTCTTGCATTTCTTTTCGGCTTCCGAGCAATAGTTTTAATCGGTTACATCCTCTATCCGCTGTTCTGGATCTACAACCTGTATGATGCCTACAATACTGCCAGGAAAATTAATGAAAGGTATGGAGGATATTATTAAAATAAGCTTTCAGGAAGAAGATTTTCTTCCTTTTTTCAGAAACTGACAGATAGAACTCTCACCAACTTATTAATGTTGATCTGGAATGAACATCGAACCCACACTGAACATGATACTCATTTTTTTACTTGCTTCAATTATAGTATTTATAGCCATGTTTGCCTATGCAAAATATAGTGCAAAAAAGTCACAAGAGATGGAATTGGGAGTTGAAGCCGAAAGAGAGCTCATGAAAGCAGAAAAGGAAAGGGAAGAAATCAGAAAGACAGAGGAAACAGGATATTCGGAAAGAGACGAAAGAGAAGAGCACGAAGACGATGAATCTGACGATGACGGGGAATGAAGATCAGGATCTGATGAAATATCAATGCCGATGAATATATCAATGAATATATTAATGTAAGGTAATAGGAAGAAAAGAACTGTAAAAAATGAAAAACTTATGTAAAAAAGTTTTGCTTTCTAAATCGATTCTCACCTTCACACCGTTTTTATCTCTTTTTCCAGTCTCTTTATGATTTCTCTGAGCTGGATTGCGCGCTCGAAGTCCAGCCTGTCAGCAGCTTCTCTCATCTCCGTATCCAGTTCGATGATTACGTTGGGGATATCGGTCTTCGGGATATGTTTTGTGTCGGTAATATCCACTACTTTTTCTCGTATGGGTTTTCGGATGGTTGTCGGGACTATGCCGTGTTCTTCGTTGTAGGCTATCTGCATTGCGCGGCGGCGTTCGGTCTCGCTCACTGCTTTTTTGATGGAATCGGTCATCCTGTCGGCGTAGAGGACAACCTTTGAACTGGAGTTCCGGGCTGCGCGGCCTATGATCTGGATTAGGCTCTTTGAGTCTCGGAGGAAGCCTTCCTTATCTGCGTCCAGGATACCGATGAAGCCCACTTCCGGGATGTCAAGCCCCTCCCTGAGCAGGTTGATCCCGACAAGGACATCGAATTTGCCAAGGCGTAGTTCACGGATGATTTCTGTCCTTTCGATGGTCTTGATATCGGAGTGCAGGTAGCGGGCTTTGATCTCGTTTCTGGCAAGGAATTCGGTCAGTTCTTCTGCGAGCTTTTTGGTAAGGGTGGTCACGAGGGCGCGGTCTCCCCTGTCCACTATTTTCCGGATCTCCTGCATAACATCCCTGACCTGGCCCTCAAGGGGGCGTACCTCAACCTCAGGGTCAACGAGGCCGGTCGGGCGGATAATCTGTTCCACGATCCGGGCGGACTGCTCCCGCTCGTAGTCTGCAGGGGTTGCCGAGACGAAGACCACGTTTTTCATGTATTTTTCAAATTCGTCAAACTTCAGGGGCCTGTTGTCAAATGCACTGGGTAGCCTGAAGCCGTAATCAATAAGGCTCTTTTTCCGCGAGCGGTCTCCATTATACATCCCGTGCAGCTGGGGAATGGTCTGGTGGCTCTCGTCAATGACCAGGAGGAAATCTTCAGGGAAATAGTCAATCAGGCAGAAAGGCTGTTCTCCGGGCTGCCTGTGGTCAAAGTGCCTTGAGTAGTTCTCAATTCCCTTGCAACTGCCTGTTTCTTCAATCATTTCCATGTCATAGAGCGTGCGCTGCTTCAGCCGGTGGGACTCGAGCAGCCCGAGGTCAGGCAGGCGCTCCTCAAGCTCTTCAAGGATGGACTGGATTGCGCTTTTCTGCTCCTCTTCAGGGATAACATAATGCCTGGCAGGGTAGACGAAGAAGTAGTCCATCTCTTCTTTTCGCTGCCCTGTCTGCTTGTCCAGTTCGGAAATACGGTCTACCTCGTCCCCGAAGAGCTCGACCCGGATAATGTCATCGAAGTAACCGGGAATGATATCAATGGTGTCCCCTTTTACTCGAAAGCGCCCGGGCATGAGTTCCAGATCGTTTCTTTCAAACTGGATATCGATAAGTTTCTCAAGGATTTCCTTTCTCTGGACCTTATCTCCAACCTTTAATTCAAACCCCATCTTCTGGAAGTTCTCAGGGTTTCCAAGCCCGTAGATGCAGGATACCGACGCCACCACAATCACGTCCTGGCGCGACATCAGGGAAGCTGTGGCTGCAAGGCGCATCTGTTCAATCTTCGGGTTTATCTGCGCGTCTTTCTCAATGTACTGGTCTTTGGCAGGAAGATAGGATTCAGGCTGGTAATAGTCATAATATGAGACAAAGTACTCAACGCGGTTTTCAGGGAAGAACTCCCTGAACTCATTATATAGCTGGGCAGCCAGGGTCTTGTTATGGGCAATAACAAGAGTCGGTTTTCTGACCTGGTTTATGACATTTGCAACCGTATAGGTCTTTCCGGATCCGGTTACCCCGAGCAGGGTCTGACATCTTTCTTTCTTCTCCAGCCCCTCTACAAGCTGCCTGATAGCTTCTGGCTGAGAGCCCCTGGGCTCAAAATCGGAAATCAGTTTAAACTGGGGGCTGTCCCAGTACCGTGCATCGTGTATTGTTTCGAACTTTTTTCCGGATAATGGCTCGGGTGTCTGGCTGGAAACTTTCATGGAATCAAGACCTTCTCTATAGTTATACGAGACCAATGACTTTTATTTACGGGATCAGTGACTTTTGCCTGAGCAGGCGGTTGTAG
>NZ_JJQY01000015.1:0-23391 GCF_000979295.1 Methanosarcina sp. 1.H.T.1A.1
TACGTCACTGTTACAATTCCTCCCATTCCTTCTTTCAGCGCAAACGTTACTGAAGGTACATTCCCGTTAACAGTCCAGTTCACTGATGAGTCTCAGTATGCTGAGTCTGTTGAGTGGAATTTCGGAGACGGAAGCAGTTCAACTGACCTGAATCCTGTTCATACCTATTCGGAAGCTGGTCTGTATACCGTTTCCCTGACCGCCACAGGAAACAATACTTCAGTTTCAAAAACCTTTGACGATTACGTCACTGTTACAATTCCTCCCATTCCTTCTTTCAGCGCAAACGTTACTGAAGGTACATTCCCGTTAACAGTCCAGTTCACTGATGAGTCTCAGTATTCTGAATCTGTTGAGTGGAATTTCGGAGACGGAAGCAGTTCAACCGGCCTGAATCCTGTTCATACCTATTCGGAAGCTGGTCTGTATACCGTTTCCCTTACAGCAACGGGAAATGGAACATCCGTTACAAAAACCGTTGAAGACTGTATTAATGTTACAACTCCTCCTGTTCCTGACTTCAGTACCAACATCACTGACGGCACATTCCCGCTGACAGTCCAGTTCACTGATGAGTCTCAGTATGCTGAGTCTGTTGAATGGGACTTCGGAGACGGAAGCAGTTCAACTGGCCTGAATCCTGTTCATACTTATTCGGAAGTTGGTCTGTACACTGTTTCCCTTACCGCAACCGGAAATGGAACTTCAGTGACTAAAACCATTGATAGTTACATCAATGTGACCATTCCTCCAGTTCCTGCTTTCAGTGCAAACATTACTGAAGGACTTTTCCCGTTGACAGTTAAGTTCACTGATGAGTCTCAGTACGCTGAAACCCTTGAATGGAATTTCGGTGATGGGAATAGCTCAAATGAACTCAATCCGATCCATACATACTCTGCTGCTGGCCTGTATTCGGTTTCCCTGACTGCAACCGGCAACGGGACTTCCGTAACAAAGACAGTTGAAAATTACGTCAACGTCACCCTTCTCCCAATCCCTGATTTTGGCGCAAACGTGACCACTGGCCCTTATCCACTGACTGTGCAGTTTATGGATAATTCAAGCTATGCCGAATCAGTTGAATGGGACTTCGGGGACGGGAGCGGCTCAAATGAACGAAATCCTGTGCACACCTACGAGGAACGCGGCCTCTATAATGTCACTCTGGATGCAAGCGGAAACGGGACAACGGTAAATAAGACCGTTGAAGACTTCATCAATGTCACAATACAGCCCTTCCCTCCCGCAGCAAACTTTTCGGCAAGCCTTATCAGAGGCCCTGCGCCTTTGACTGTAAGCTTCACCGATGAGTCTTACAATGCCGTTTCCTGGGAATGGGACTTTGAAGGGGACGGGCAGGTCGATTACATCGGGAAAAACCCGGTCCATACCTATGAAACTCCGGGAAGCTATGATGTGACCCTGTACGTTTCCAACGCTTATGGAAATGATACGAAGGTTGTGGAGGACTGCATCAACGTCCTGGCACATCCGGTAATTTCAGAGAGGAATCTATCTAAAACAAGCGTTTATCCCGGTGAGGAATTTACTGTAAACCTTTCCGTTGAAACTGCCTGGGACCTCAGGGACCTTACCGTAGTCGAAGATATTCCTGCGGGCTGGGCTCTGATTCCCATAGACAACGCAGGCGCTGAATTCGACTCGTCCTCCAATAAATGGGTCTGGGAAAACTGTTCGACAGGCGAGTCCAGGCAGCTGATTTACACTCTGAAAGCTCCGTTTGATTCGGACTTTGGGATCTTCGAAATCAAAGGGAACGTTTCGGCAGAAGATTTGGTATCCATATCCGTTGAAGGTGAAAACGAGGTCACAGTCACCCCGATTGCTGACTATAACCCGAAAGCTCTGAAACTGCTGCACGTGGGAGACCCTGACCAGGAGTTCAACATCTCAACTCATATGCTCTGTAATTTCACCTGGTACGTGAACGGGAAAGAGTCCTCTGAAGGGAATGCGGAAAATAATGCTTATGCGTCTCTTGTCCTCTCCCCGGAAGCTCTCTGGAAAAATGGGGATTTCAAGAACAATTACACAAGTGTTGAAAACAGCAGTCTCTTTGCGGGCAAGTATGCCGTAACCACCAGAGTTTCAAACGACAGTGCTGCTATAAACCATACCTGGAATTTCATTATCACAGATTCCGCGGAAAGCAAAGAAAATATCAATAACACGGTAGTGCTGCCGGTCAGGGAAGTACAGAGGAACGAATCTGTGACCTTTGATTTCACGGAGGACCCGGACAATACCGGTGACAACAGCATCCTCGGAGTCTCTTTCAATGCTTCTTCAGCCGGAAATGTTTCCATTTTTGTCGAAGTCCTGAAAGATAGGGCGTCTGAGGTTTCAGAAAACCCTGAAGGTGATGTTTACCAGCACATGAACATTCACCTCAGCAACCATACGGTTATGAATGAGACCGGTTCCGACTCAAAGTTTATTGATTTCAGAGTCAGCAGGTCCTGGATGGAAAAAGTTGTTCCGGGTACTGTCCGGTTGAACAGATACCACGATGGGGAATGGCAGCTTCTTAATACCTGGGAGACCGGTTCAGATGCAAAATATTACTATTTCCGTGCAGAGACTCCGGGCTTTTCCCCGTTCTCCATAACAGGCGAGAATATCTCCACACCACCTGTCTCCACTCCACAGAGGGGAGGTCATGGGACCGGTTCGGCTACTATTGTTCCTGCTTCTTCGGCAGCTGAGGATGGAAATGTCAATGATGCCGGGAATGAAGATACGGACTCTGCTCTTTCGGGAGAATCTGATGATTCAGGAGAAAATAGTGCTTCGGGTTCAAGAGAGCTTGATGTTGACAAAGAGGGGCAGAACACCACGGAGCTTGATCAGGAAGGGGTCAGCGGGCAGGAAACCGGGCACAAGATCAGTTTCTCGATATCGATTCTGTTCTTGCTCCTTATTATAGGGGCATACCTGGTGTACCGGCAGACAAAAGAGAAAAAATAATTCGAATTTTAGTAGGAAGGAATTAATTCCTTCCTGACTTTTTTAGCCCTGAAAAATAATCCAGTTTTCAATGCATCATTCTTGGGAAGTCACTTATCAATAGTCACTGCACTCTGAAACTGTGTATTCCGTACTTTCAAGAATAGGCGTTTCCGGAAGCTTCCTTTCTATTCTGCAGATATTGAACACTGCATGGGGAATAAGGCATCCCCGGGTGCAGTCCATGGCGCATTCCTTAGTACATTCGAGGGAGCAGTCCGTTTGTCTTTCCATCTCCAGGGTGAGATTACTTTGATTCTCGGGCAGTCCCTGAAGAGGGAATTCCAGGTAGGTGAGTTCTTTGAATTTTTCGCAGGGGGTATCGATCTTTATGATAATCCTGTCTCCTTTCACCCTTCCCATTATCGTATGGCTAAAACCGCACATGCAGGAAGATACATTTATTTTTATCATTTTCAAAGCCCCTGCTATTTGATATGTTTTTAGAGTTTTCCTTTCAATATACTCCGCCGGTCATACTGTCTCTCTGAAGTCCGTTTACACTCAGAGCTGCGATGTTCTTGAAGTCTATTGCTTTTATCGGGCAGGCCCGTACGCAGCGCCTGCAGCTTGTCCCAAGGCAGTCCTGAGTCCTGCAGCTTGCAAAGAAACTTCCGTTTTTCTCGATGGTTACAAGGGCATTTTCCGGGCACTCCTCGTTGCAGCGCTTGCAGTAGAGGCAGCCTTCCACAGGGACTTCGAGGGTGATCCCCACGTCTTCTACGATCTCTACCGGGACATTTCCTGTTTCCTCGATATCTTTAGCTGCCCTTTTTTCCAGCACTGCATTCTCTACGGGTTCCGGGAGAGGGGGATATTTGTACATTCTCATGAACTTTTTGTACAGTTTCATGTTCATGCCCTCGGTCCAGTAGGAAAGTTCGCAGGTGTAGATGTTCTTGAAGGTCTCGCTGGTCGCCATCATCAGGTGGTCGGCTTTTATAGTTCCGGCAAGGGCGATGACCTCTTTGAGCCTGGACTCGTCCAGGAGGATTTCCCTGGCAAGGGCCATGGAAGTGTTTCCGAACTGTACGGCTTTTCTTGAGAAATCCGGGCAGGAGCCGATTTTCCTGGCTTTCTTGCAGTCCACGTATGTTCCGGTGGCTCCGGACATGTAGACGTTTTCGAGCTCTTCGAAGGTTACTCCGGCTTCCAGAATAAGTGCAAGCTGGGCTGCGTGGATTGCCCCTATAGCTTTTCCGGCTTCGGAAATATCTTCGCTGGTGATTTCTATGTCTTTTCCAAGGATCAGCTTCCCGTTGGGCAGTTTAGGGGGCTGCTCCATAAGGCCCGTTTCCATGGCAACTGCGATAACTGCAATTACGCCTGTACCGGTAATACCTACAGCTTCGATTTCGCCCTTCTCAAGGATTTCCCCAGTAACCGGGTTTACAAGGTCTCCGGTTTTGCTTTCCATCTTTTCATTCAGGACCGTAAGACGCCAGTATTCTCCTTCGGAGTTCACGTCTGAAATCGCACCGGGGCTTGCAATCATCCCGCAGCTGATTCCCTGCCCTTCTATGGCAGGCCCTGCAGCCGCACTGCCGGTGATGATCCTGTCCCCTACTTTTATTGCCATTTCTGCATTCGTGCCGTAGTCAGTGACAATGGAGACCTCTTTCTGGTTCAGGAAATCGGTTTCGATCATCATCGCCAGGGCATCGGCTCCTATCTCATGGGCGATAGCCGGAGGTACGGTTATTTCGCAATTCGGTAGGTCCAGAACACCTTTGAAAATTTCGGATGCCGGAAAGATCCTGGCACTCCTGTCCACATTCTCGACTCCAAGCCTTTTCTGCATGTTCTTTCCGGCAAAGGCGAGGTCTCTTATTTCAGAGTTCTGGAAAAGGGAAAGCTGGATTGGGTTTCCGCATACCACCAGTTTCTTAATGCTAGCTGGATCTGCATTCAGGGTCTCAATGATCTTCTTTACTGCGTCCAGTACGATATTGTTTGCAATATCTTCCCCTACTTCAAGGGCAAAGTCCAGGTGGTCGATCACATTGCCCCCCGGAAGAGGGTGCCTCATCGTCATTGCGGTTCTTACTACTTTTTTTGTTTCCAGGTCTATAAGCTGCGCTCTAAAGCCGCTGGTTCCCAGGTCAAGTGCGATCCCATACATTTTTCTTACTCCACTTGCAGCGATTGAAAATTCTTACTTCACTTGCAGCGATTGAAAATTGAAAAAAAATAAATTGGAGCCTATCCGCTGTATCAGGCTGTTATGGACTGGATATAATCCAGGGAGTGAAATGGGCTGCGCAGCGTTTTCACTATTATTTAATTTGTCTTTAACTAAGTTTTAGTCTTAAATGTATATAACATAATTCGGGGCTTGTCGTGAAGGGTCTTGATTTTAGCAGGGGTGCTGATTTTTGAGGGTGCATTGATTTTTCCGGGGGGTTGATTTCCGGAGGCCCTTCTTTTAAGGCATATACAACATATTTGTCAGTAAACTTCGTAAAAAAAGGATCGTAATAATAAAAACTTCTGATTTTTGCAATGTATTTCTTTTGCAATGTTATTTATTTTATAATGTTATCTATAATACTCGTTTCTCGCTTCAATAAGTGCTCTTATATTTTTTATAGGGGTCTTCGGGGCAATCCCGCAGCCAGGGGCAAGAATATCAATTCCTCCCTCCAGGCATCTTCTGGCTTCTTCTTCTATTTCTTCGCAGGTTCCGTTTAGCATTACTCCTGAAGAGGAAAGGTTTCCTATCAGGCTTGTTTTTCCCCCAACAAGTTTTTTTGCAGCTCGCAGGTCGGTTACTTTTTCTTCTATACTGATCCCCTGAAAACCGCATCTTGAAAGAGTTTTAAGGATAGAGGTTGAGTTCCCGCAGACATGTATGAGTTTTATTCCTTTTCCTGACCTGCAGAACCTTTCATACTCCGGTTTTATAAGGGCATCCATATGTCTGGGGTCAAGCGTGTCAGGCCCTGCTATCCCATCAACTATGCAGACAGCATCTACTCCGGCTTCGTAAAGCATTTCTGTGTATATGGAACAGACTGCTCTTGTGACTTCAAGGCATTCTTTTAATATTTCGGGCTTTTTAAGTGTCCAGGTAAGGAAATTGTACGTACCAATCAATCTTGAAGCAAGGGATGCCGGACCTTCCATACCTGCTATAAGTGGAACTTCTTCTCCTACTTTTTTCCTCAGGATGGAAGTCACATCAAAAATCAGTGGTATTCTTCCTCTTTCCGTAAAGTCTGAGGGAAGCTCAAGTTTTTCCGGCTCCTTTGCAAAAGGGTGAGACCCCGGAGAAGGCTGGATATCGTATCTTCCCTGATTAATCCTGCATCCCATGGCTTCCGAGAGCACAGTGAGGCAGAAAGGGTAGCGTACGGCTTCAAGGCCTGCAAAAGTGTGGGCTGAAAGTGCCAGAGCTGCCATCTTCTCCGCATCAAAGTGAGCCTCAGGCCATGCAGCTCCACTCTCTTTCATGAGTTCTACGGTCCCGGTCTGGGTAACCGATAGAGCTGGCACTTTATCCACAGCTTTTCCTGTCAGGGTATTCAGAAAACGGTCTCTCAGGTCTGGATCTGCCATTTAAACCTGCCATCAAAAATCCTTTTGTTACTTAAGCCTCATAATTGGCTTCTTCTGGATATTTATTACAGGCTGGATCACTTTTATATTTTTCAGTTAAAATATCTGTGTACAAATTATATAAATCCATGCAGAAATGCTTTTTCTGAAGACAAATATGCGCCTTCAGCCCATTCTTTTGCTATGGCAACAAAGCTTGTAAAAATAAGATTCAGAGAGTCTCACAAAACAAAGCTTGTAGAAAAGAGATTTGTGGATTAAAAGAGATTCATGGATTAAAAGAGATTCATGGATTAAAAGAGATTCATGGATTTATACAGGTGTTGAAGTGGATAGAATGAAACCCTGCCAGGAAACAGAGCATGAGAAAAAAGATCCCTGGACTGTCGGGTAACGTTGACGTTCTATTATCAATAATCGGATTTCTGCCCCTTTTCCTGCTCGGAGGATTCCTGCAGTTTCCGGGGCATGCCGATCTTTTGGAGGTTTTTCAGGATTGGCAGCACTTTTTCAGCTCTTAAAATGGCAACAGAGCTTGAACAGTGCTTCTTTCCTGATTTTTTTTTCGGCTCATTGCCCTCTCCTGCCTGGAGGTTTGAGGCTGAGAGCATTGAACCGTTTTTCCGTGGATTTAGACTTTACTTCTCCTAAGGCACGTTAAAATGGCAAATATGTGTTCTAGGGAAGTTTTTCTGGTCTACTCACTTTTTTGGAGATTGGATAACAATGCCTTTTGAGAGGGATGGGCATTGTCATCAGCGTGATATTTTACCTTGTAATTCAGGACTTCGTGTGGAGAGAGTGTGGAAATCCCATTGAATTCTATTTTCTTTGAATTCTATAGGTTTAACTGAATGTGTGACTATTTAATTTAAAATATGGGGTTTTGACTTAATGTGTGGATATTTTATTTGAATTATTTATCTGTGATCTAATGTATGGAGATTTGACTTAATGTATAAAGATTTCGCTGGATTTATTTTTCGGAATATGCAGAATTAATTTCACTTATACAAGTGTCATTCTTAATAAGGCCCGGAAAGCTTCCGGAAATACATAAAGTTTCATAAAAAAGAGGACGGACAAAAATGCCCGTCCCCTCAAACAGCAATTTTTACATTGCCTTTTTTGACCGGGTAATATCAGTGGGTTTATCCCATGATCTTCTTGTAGAGTTCCGGACCGGTTTCTGCTACAGTGTAGGACTGGGCAGTTACTGTGTCACATGGACCTCTTGGTGGGACTTCACAACCGGTTGCAATCACGTACTTGGACTGCATTCCATTCTCCTTGAGAGTGTTCAGGACGCTCTTCTGGAGGTCAATTGTTTCGTTCCTGATCTTTGTGATGTTTTCGGGGCTGTTGTCCATGAATGCGATCGGACTAACTTCTCCACCGAACATGACATCTTTGCCGTAGTTCTCAATGAGGTACTTGTGGTCCTTGGAGCCTTTGTTCACCTGCTCGGGGTAGTAGGTGTAGCTGTAGTACTGGGTGTTCCACTTGCTCATAAGGTCCCAGTGAGGGGCATCTGCACAGTTGTGGATAACCATTGGCTTGTTGTACTCCTTGTAGAGTGGGGCGAAGACGTTCTGCAAGGCCTTTCCTTCGGTCTTCATGTATTCGTCTGCGCCGAGGATGATGTTGTTGGTCCACAGGGTTACCAGACAGAGGTTGTCGGGCTGAGCTTCCTCGAACATCATCTTGGCCATTTCCTTACAGTACTCGGTGGTCTGGTCAAGGGCTTTGAGGACAACGTCAGGGTTGGTCCTGAGGTCAGAGAGGACACGGGTTGCTCCCATGATCTGGGTCAGGGCTACCATTGGGCCTTCGAAAAGGGCTGTGATAGGTGCATCAATTGCCTTTGCCTTCTCGGTTGCGAGTTTGTTACCCTGAATAAGGTTGTATGCACGGGTGCCTTCCTTGATTTCGGGGATTTCCATGGTTTCGTAGTCTTCAAGGTGACCGGTTGCTGCAGGGGTGTCTTCTTCAGGGACTCTGATGGTTGCACCGAAGTCGCTTGCGACAACACAGAGGTCAGTAAGGCCTACGAAGTTGTCAATGTTGAAGTACTTGGTACCTGCGACTGCACTGGCTGCATACATTTCTGCCTTGGTGGAGTAGTCTGCATAGGTGCAGGGTACAAATTTCCTGGAGAGACCGCAGATGAGAGGTGCTACAGGGAGTCTGTCGACCTTCTTGTCCTGGAAAGCGGAGACGAACCTTTCCTTCTTGGTCATGGTCTCATTGAACTTGGGTACAACGGAGTCGTACTCTGCGAGGATCTTCTCTGCGGTGATGAGCCCAACGTCGATGTCTTCCTTGGTGCCCTTCTGTGCGAGGATTTCCTTGTACTTCATCTTGCTTGCTGAAACTGAGGCTTCGCTCCATGTATCGGCAGGAAGTGCGCTGAGGAGGGAGGCAAGTTTTTCGACTGCTCCGCTTGCGTCACCGGCTGTGCCATCTGCTCCGATGGATTCTGCGTATTCCCTGGAAATGGGTGCGCCGCCGACCATGACTACGAGGGAGTCCCTGAGGCCTGCTTCCTGAAGCTGTTCGATAACAGTTTCCATGCCGCCCATGGTGGTGGTCATCAGGGTGCTCATGGAGATTGCAACTGCCTTATTTTCCTTTGCAGTTTCTGCGAATTTATCGAGTGGGACGTCGACACCGAGGTCAATTGCATTGTAGCCTGCAGCGGTGATCATTGTCTTGACGAGGTTCTTACCGATGTCGTGCACGTCACCTTCAACAGTACCAACGACGACGTTCCTTGGAACAGCGGTTGCGTCAGTCTTTATGTGAGGGGTCAGGATCTCCATACCTGCATACATTGCATCTGCTGCGAGCAGAAGGCTGGGGACGAAGGCTTCTCCCTTCTCGTACATGTCACTGACCACGTTCATGCCCTTTGCGAGACCATCAATGATCGCTTCATATGCGTCGACTCCTTCGTCAAGAGCTTTCTGTGCGAATTCTTCTGCAAGGTCGTCGTCTCCTTCGACGACAGCATCCATTAAAGCGCTTAAAATTTCTTCTTTTGCCATATTAAACCTCCATTTTTCAGGATTAGATATGCCAGATCCTGGCATCCTGTTTTTACTGCTTCGGGCAGGATATCCAAAGGATTCCTGTCCTTAATTTTTCCATAGAGCTACTGATACCTATCCAGTACCTGATGCCTATCCAGTAGCTATTTCTCCAACCTAACGATCTTTCGTCAGTATGCCTGAAAATAGCTGCTCTTCCATCTCCGGATGGTCATCTTTCTACTATGGTTGTTTACATTCTGATAGTATTATTCAATATTATATAGCATAGCCGATGCTGTTTTTGTCTAATCTGCAAATATTTTGTCGTGCTCTTATTTTTTTGCCTTTCCTGTTTTGCGGGTATGTTTAAGTTTTCAGCTGCTCCCTTTTCAGGATGCCTTATTCTCTGGTAAAGGAGCCCTTTCAGGAAGGGCCGGAAAATTTGTAAAGGAGGGCTTTCAGGGAGAGCAGGGAAATTGTTCAATCAGGACATTTTGGAGAAAAAGAAAATTAGTAAATGAGAGCTTTTGGTGGAGGGGTGAAAAAAGTTTTTCTCGCTGAATTGCCAGGTTCAAAAAAACAGATGCCTTCAAAAATAACTCTACCTCGAAATATTTGAGGGTATTGTTTTTGTGCATGACTCAATCTTTATTGAGCAGTGATATTAATTCTGTGAAATTAATTCCATGATATTAATTCTGTGAAATTAATTCCATGATATTAATTACAGTGGAGGATGGAAAACTTCCGATTGCATTGAAGTTTCTGATGATTTTCAGGAAAAAAGAGGAAAAAGTCACATAAAAGCAAGTGAAAACTATCTATTTGGGATGGTTGGCGGAGGCACAAATAATCAGCTCCTGGGGGTTGCAGCTGAATGCACCGCCTTTTTTGTTTAAT
The DNA here is from genome assembly GCF_000979295.1 of Methanosarcina sp. 1.H.T.1A.1. Taxonomy (NCBI): domain Archaea; kingdom Methanobacteriati; phylum Methanobacteriota; class Methanomicrobia; order Methanosarcinales; family Methanosarcinaceae; genus Methanosarcina; species Methanosarcina sp. 1.H.T.1A.1. The sequence goes on from NZ_JJQY01000015.1 coordinate 10,521, forward strand.
TTACTTTTTCCGAAAGTCCTATGTAGTAATCAGCAAGTTCGTTTCCCCATTCAATGGCACTGCTGTTGAAACTCATTATATTTCTGTGATCAAACTCTCCTTCCTTTCCGAAGAGTTTCAGCATCATAAATTCATTTGAAATTATGAAGGAAGAAGGCTTTATTTTTCCCCTGTAAATATAGAGTGAAACATTGTTTTCAAGCAGCAAGTTGTATGTGTCCTTAAAATCATTTTTCAGTCTTACGTATACTTTTTCATCCAGAATCAGGTCCACTTTTGCTCCGTTCTTTGCACAGGTTGCCTGAATTGAAGGGCATTCGGGGCAAAAGAATGAGTAAAAGCTCCTTAACTTCTCGGACCTGGCTAACATTTCTTTCAGGTCTTTTGGGAATTCAAAGAGGTGATCCAGGTCAGGCTCATCCAGTTTGCATTTTCCAAGCATATGTATTTTCTTCATCAGATGCTCAGGGATTGGCCTTCTGTCGTGCTTTGACCAGTAATTGTTGTTTCCTTCAAAAACCTGAAGGAGACCAGTTAAGGGCAGCATTTTTTCAACAATTATTTTTCCTATGTCTGAGAGTTCGTAGGTGTCCCTTTTCTGGATAATGACATCCATGTCTTTCAACTTTTTTAGCTGTGGCATTATAGAAAATACGTCTCCATGAAGTCCTTCTTTGATTTCATCGGCGCTTTTTGGTCCATTTGCCAATAGGATCAGAATTTCCTTCCTTTTTTCAGAAAAAAAAATTAAATCTATAAGTCCTGTCATAATATCAACTTCTAGCCTCGTACCCCGGGACACTATAAAAAGTAATTCCTCTCAGCATTATAGTCCTTTTTATACCGCAGCGATTAAGAATCGCCATTGACCGGGCAGTTCCTGAACCAGTCGAATTATATTTTAATCTCCGGATGTGGCAGATTTCAACTGCAACAACAATAGCAATCATCAGGGCAACGGTATTTTTCCTCAACTTTGGGACTAACTCCATATAACATAATTTGAGGTTTCACACGAAGGTCTTCGGTTTTACAGGGGGATTTTGATTTTATAGGGGCCTGTTTTTTCCAGGGGTATGTTTTTCAGATCACTTCTATTTCTCAGGGATCTATTCTTCTTATCCTATCTCAGGAGTTTTGCCTTCGATAATAAAGGAAGATTTAAAAGAAGATTACAAAGGAAGATCACTGAGCCGTCTTCCCTGAGGGGTTTTCTGGATATATACTTTTCTTTCCCGGAGGCACCTTAAAATGGCAAACCTGTACCCTCCAGGAAAAGTATTATATGTTCTTTTTTCCGGCCTGACTTTCTATTTAGGGCTTGTTGGTGTTTTTAGCTCACTTGCCATGTCTTTTCCCCGTTTGCTGCAATCCCTGCCGTTTATTTCCCGGGAAACTACTCCTATCTTCTGCATTCCAGTGCCAAAACTCGCTCTTCCAAAATACGTTCTTATGCCAGTTTTGCGGTTGTTCCTACACCGAGTCCAACCAGGCGGGTTTCCAGTGGGGATTTTCCAATGCTTCCCACATCATTCTTTTTCAGGTCGAATTCCACGTTGCCCATATCGAGGCCGTAACTGTCCATATATTCCGAGACCAGCCTGTGGCTGAGCTTAAGCCCGTAATCCAGGGCTTCTCCGTAGTCCTCAAAAACTTCTTTTCCAAGCTCAGAGAAAACCGAATATGCTGCATTTCCTGCGGCAGTCGGGCGGATAAGGACCTCTGTCCTGTGGATTACTTTTCCTACAAGAGCGCCAACGGCATTTCCGACCTCATGGAATGCAGGAATCCGGATCTCCGCATCCACTGCTTCATTCAGCTCTTTAAGGTAGGCTCTCACCGGAGCTCCTACAAGTACCACCGGGACCTTTATATGGAATTTAAGGAAAGCCTCCTTTCCTATCATCTTTTCAACGTCTTCTTTCTTCAGATCGTCTGCAAAGAAGGAGACCAGTTCAAGGGTGAGTTTTCTTACGACTTCAGCTTTAACCTGGGCTGAAAACTCTTCCGCTCCTTTTTTGAGATTCTTTCCCAGGACTTTAGCGCCTATGAAGGAAGCTCTCCCGTCCCATCTTAAATATTCCCCGAGCACATGCAGGGCATCGGTTGGGGTAAACCCTATCTGGCTTACGTGCCTTTTTCGGATTAAGTTCTTCAAAGTTCCTGCGAACATAAGCGGATGTTTTCCAATCCTTTCCGAGATCTCGAATACCGAAAGAGGCTCTGTCCCCAGGTGTTCGATTATTGCAATCTCATCTTCTTCAAGCTCCCCGCTAAGAAGCTCAGGGGAATTCACCCCGTTCCTTATGAAAAATGAGGTTGGCTGTATAATCTCATCCATAATGCTTTCTTTTGGAGTGTCGGTTTTTTCGAGTTTCTCCAGAATCTCCGGAAACTCTGAAGCGGCCAGGCAGAGAGGGATCACCCTTGTGGGCCCCAGGTAGGTTTTTCTCTTAATCCAGACCAGGCTGTCTCCTCCAAGGGCTGAGGTATCCATCCTGATCGCTTTTACCATTGTTTTCCAGCCTCCTACTTTTGCCCCAGTATCGCTGATCTCGGGAATGCCTCTGGAAATCATGGCAATATCGGTACTGGTGCCTCCCACATCCACTGTCACGCAGGTGTCCAGGCCTGTCAGGTGGGCGGCTCCCACAAGGCTTGCAGCGGGTCCGGAAAAGATTGATTCTACAGGCTTTTGCAGGGCTTCTTCGATGCGGACCAGGGACCCGTCGCATTTCATCATCATCAGGGTTGCCTTTATCCCCTTTTCTTCCATTACAGCCTGGACGGATTTGATAAACTGCTTGCTTACCGGGATCAGTTCGGCGTTCAGGAGAGCTGTCACAGCCCTTTCGTAAGCCCCAAGGCTCATGGAAAGCTCGTGCCCGCAAACAACAGGCATGTCAGTTATTTCCTGAATTAATTCCTTGACCCTGAGTTCATGTTCCGGGTTCCTGACTCCAAAATAACCGGAAACTGCAAAAGCAGCTACTTTGTTCTTTATCTGCCTTACAAATTCTTTTACGGTTTCCAGGTCTTCAAGAGGAGCAATTTCGTTTCCATCGGAATCGTGGCCTCCTCCTATTGATATTACATAATTGCTGGCAAGTTTTTTCGGGATAGTGTGCCCTATAAGGATCAGCCCTGCAGGGTAGCCTTTACCCTCAAGAGTGGTATTGGTAGCAAGAGTTGTAGAAACAGAAACGAATTTTATCCTTTTCAGGTCATCCGGGTTCAGCCCTTCAATTGAATTCTTTATTCCCCTTATAAGGTCAGGATAAGTTGTAAGCGCTTTATTCGACTCGATAACGGTTCCGTTTGACATATCCATAATAGCGGCATCGGTATATGTTCCACCAGTATCAATGCCCAGTCCCAGATACATTACATTCCTCCTCTGCAACTTCTATGGCTGGTCTTCTCTCATCTACTTCAGTCCCTGTCTCTAACATTTCTAGCCAACCTTACCTCTGCTTTCTCACAACCCTGAGAGCCCGACATAATTTCAAAGGCAAAAACCTTTTTCAAAAAAGATCTTACAGTTTTTACTTTGCGGCTTTTATAATGGAAAAGGATGGAGAAGACCCAATCGTCTTAACTCCACCCTTCTGGAGGTTAGAATATGGTTTTTACTTGCTTGTGGATGTTTTTCTGTTTTTTCTGGATTTTACAGGTTTTATGGAGATTTCTCTTATTTTAGGCTCTGAATTCTATTATTAAACATTCTGTCCAGATTTTAATCGAAATGGGGGAGGTGATCTCACCCCATTACGGAGAGTTTACCCCATTATCTGTTTCTGAAGTTCCGGGCCAAGCTCCTTTACGGTGTTAACCATTGCCTGCACGGTTGTCAGGGGGCCGCCTGGTGGGATTTCACAGCCAGAAGACATAACATACTTGGACTGCAAACCGTTCTCCTTCAGCACAGGGAGTGCGTTCTGGAGCAGGACCTTTGTGTCGTCCTTTACCTTCTGCACACCGGCTGCCGATCCGTCCATGAATTCAACAGGGTTAACTTCTCCCATCATACAGCAGGTGTCTCCATATTTGGGGATGAGGTCTGCATAGTTCTGGGATCCCTTTTCCCTGGATTTCTCATAGTAGGCATAGCTGTAGAGGGCGGTGCCGAATTTCTTGATCTGGGTCTCAAAGTGCACTGCGTCAGCACAGTTGTGGATAAGATACGGCTGGTTATACTGCTTAAAGAGCGGTATGTGCTGGTCGTAGACGAACTTTCCGTCGAATTTCCAGTAGTCCTGTTCACTCATAATCACATTGTTTGACCAGAGGTTGTCGATACAAAGAGCGTCACAGGCTCCTTCACTGAAGAAGAGCTCTGAGAGCTGGCAGATGTAGTCGGTACACTTCTGGACAGCTTCAAGGACAACATCCGGCTGGGTCTTCATGTCCATGAGTACGCGGTCTGCACCCATCAGCTGGGTAAGGGTAAGCAATGGGCCTTCGTGGAACCCGATGAAGGGGGTGTTGAGTTCCTTGTTGAGTTTTTCCTTTGCCATCTTTGAGGCCATGACCAGTTCGTAGCCGCGGGTGCCTTCCTTAAGTTCGGGGACCTCAATCTTCTCATAGTCTTTAATGTGCCCTTCGGAGGACGGGGTGTCGTCTTCGGGGTATTTGATCTTACATCCGAAGTCAGCGGATGTAGCTGAAAGGTCGGCAAGGCCCACGAACATGTCCAGGTCCAGGTACTTTGAACCAAGGAATGCGCTCTGGGTGAAAGCTTCTGCGTTTGTGGCATAGTCCCTGTAGTTGACTCCGGCAAACTTCCTGAGCACACCACAGGCAAGCGGGTAGACAGGCAGGCGGTCGACCTTCTTGTCGGACATGGCGGATACGGTCCTGTCGATGTGGGTCATTTCCTCCTTGCTCTTTACACCGATGCTTTCGAATTCTTCCTTGATCTTGTTTGCAGTTTCAAGCCCGATGTCGACCTTTTCGGAGACTACCTTCTTTGCAAGGATTTCCCTGTATTTGATCTTTCCAAGGTTGACCTTCACTTCGCTCCACCTTGCGTCTTTGGGCTCAAGTTCTTTTATGGCTTCGGATGCCCAGGCGCTTGCGTGCATTGCATCAGGGTGGGTTGAGTCAGCCCCGATTCCTGTGGCATACTCTTCGGAAACAGGGGCACCTCCTACCATTACAACCATGGAGTCGCGTATGCCTTCTTCCTGGAGGATTTCAATGACCTTTTCCATATTGGTCATGGTTGTGGTCATCAGGGCACTCATTGAGATCAGGTCGACTTTGTTCTCTTTTGCGGTTTCGATAAACTTCTCGATCGGGACATCTGCTCCCAGGTCGATCATTTTGAAACCACCGGCACTGAGCATCGTCTTTACGAGGTTCTTTCCGATGTCGTGCACGTCTCCCTCAATGGTTCCTATAACACCCACTGCCTGTAGGCCTGATTCTGCTGCCTTCATGTAAGGGGTAAGGATGTCCATACCTGCATACATTGCGCCAGAGGCAAGGAGCAGGTTGGGTACGAAGGCTTCTCCCTTTTCATACTGGTCGCTGACAATTGCCATTCCTCTTGCCAGCCCATTGACGATCGCGTTGTAGGGATCAACGCCGTCATCCAGTGATTTCTGTGCAAGTTCTTCTGCAAGGTCGTCGTCTCCGTCGACGACAGCTTCCGCTAATTGGTTTAAGATATCTGCTGCCATAAAAAAACTTCCTCCATTTTTACAGTTATTCCCTGGTTAACAGTAAGTAGCTCAATTAAGGCTCATTGCTCAGTAAGCCTCTGTATGACTGTTAACTTCCAATGATACATTTACTGCAAAACATATAACATAAACGCAGAGATTTGATTAACGCAGTTAACATCTCTCTTGATGCTTAATTCTGCTAATTCTCCTGATATTATAAATCCCTCTGATCCAGTACTATTTCCTGATATTGTTAACCTTCATGATCTCGTTGTTTGACCCAATTTTACGGAGTTGCCTGATCTCGTGTGGTACTCTCATTTTATCAGGGGCTCTCATCTGATCAAAGCCTTTGATCACATCGGGGGATCTGATCAGCCGGGAAGGGGGATCTGATAGGTCAGGATATAATGGAAAAACAATGAACTCTCTCAAAATGCGAGTCTCCAAACTTATCCAAAATCATGATAAATTAAAAAAGTAATAATAAAGGAACTCCCTTTTATTATGAGTCAAATCCAGATCTTAAGGAGGAGCGTTTTTGAATAAATGCATGAAAGTGTCCTTATTTCTGATCTTCATGTGCTGGGTTTTAAGTGCTGTTAGCGGTTGTGTGGCTCCCGATGGAGGCGAACGCTCCTCTGTCTCTGTTGAAGATATTGAAGTGATGTCTTTATCTGAAGAATATTCGACACCTGTCAGCGGAGAGACTGGAAATGTCCTGAATGTGACCGCCTACATTGTAAATGCAGACAAAGCGGATAGTTCGGCTCTTCTGATTCGGTTTAAATTAGAGGAGACTGACTCCGCTGAGCCGTCCTCCTCCCGCGAACTGGCAACAAAAAATGTAGAACTTGACTACATAAAAGGCAGGTCTATGCTTCCTCAGTCAGTACAGATAGCTGTTCCTGGTCCGGGAACATATCATGTTGAAGTCTCCGTTTTCGAAGAAGGAAAAGACCCTTCGCCTGCGCTTGGTATGGTGTTTTTCATTGGAGAAGAAGGGGAAGTTGGAACGTTCTGAACTGGAGTGAGTCAATGATTAAAAATCGGAAAACACTACTTCTTATCTCTGTTTTGCTGATCCCATTTGTATTATTTAGTGGCTTTATTTTTATGCTAACCTATTACGACCAGGCTTTTTACTCTTCAAATGGTGTTAATCTTGGCTCCCCCACATATTATACTCATGCGGTTTCCAGTGCAAAAGGAGCCGGATACGGCTATAGTATAAATGACGGGCCCGGCGGATTGCATCCCGGAGTTATTGAAGGGCTTGATCCGAGACTCGGTTCGGATTTTCGGGTAAACTCGATGGATCTTTACTATTCAAACTCTTCCTGGTTTTCAATATCTTTTTTGAATAATGGAGATTCAACCTTTTCCTTCTGGAATGAAGACCCCCTTGCAAAGTACAGACCGGAAGATCTTCCTGAGAGAGAATGGGTGGTCAAAAAATTCAAAATCATGTATGGTATGAATGAAAAGGAAATTGAAGCGTATCTCCCGGCAGAGAACTGGGGGGTAAATGACATCTTTTTCGAGCAGGTAACCATAACAAGATATCCTGATATCGCAGCAATCCGCAGACATCTCTTAGAGGAATCTACCAGTTCGACTTTTGATGCGGAAAACTCGGCAGGAGAAGGTGGAAGTACAGAAACATTCTACAATGGCAGCGAAAAAATAGGGTCTATAAGTTATTTTGTTCAGGCTGCAGAAATAAGTTTTAAGGAAGGTTCAAGCACTTATACGGTCCATATTGACAGGCTGGGGGGTGTGCGTCTCTATATCTCTCTCAGATCAGATAGTTCTGGAAAGAAAATTCCTGAAAAAGAGTACAGAGCCGTATTTAAAAGGATCTTCACAGACCTGGGGCTCCCTCCTGAAAAAGTCGATGAGGTTGAGTTCGAGTATGGCAAAGGTTTCTGGTGACAGGTATCTACAGTTTCCTTATTTTTTCCCTTTTTTAATAGACTGGGCGGATTTGTTAGTTAATTGATTGACTGGAATTTGTAGATGGTTAAGTGGATCGATAAAGAGGAGGCTGGAGATAATCGGTTTCGATCCACATACATCATATTCTGGAATGTTGTATTTCCTTATGGAGTACTGTATCTCTTCATGTGCTGTAGAGTTTAATTTCCTGATGAAGCTTTCAGGCTTTCTCAAATTCGATTTCTTTTATCTCCTTTGAATTTTTCATGTAATGCAAAAAGAGGTCTTCTCCCCATTTCAGGGCTGTTTTTTCCATACTCATCATTGCATGGTTGTGGTATATCCCGTTTCTATAGAAGAGGGAAAGAGCCAGAAAATGGTCTGTTACCACACTTGAGGCTACTTTTACAGGGCAGTCGCAGACGAAGATTTTTGCATTGTCTCTGTCCAGATATTCCCTGAGGGATGTGCTGTATTCCCTTCTCAGCCTTTCGAATACCGGCTTTGTGATTATCAGAGATACGTCAGTTCCTTTTTTCACCAGTTCAACATAGGTTGACTGGTAAGCAGGATTAAAATAAGAGGAAACTTCCATAACATGGGTTGACCTGGTCAGCTTTTCTTCGATTTTCTGGGGGATTTCATACATCCTGTCAAGGTCGGGTTCGATGAATTCGCAGTGCCCGAGGTCATCTATTCGGTCCAGAAGGGGGACAGGGATTGCGCTTATATTGTGGTTTTCCCAGTAATCCATATGCTCTGAAAACACGCCAAGGGTGTTCAGAAGAGGCCTCATTTTCTTAACTACCACCTTTCCGATATCAGAAAGTTTGTAAAGGTCGTCCTCATGAATGATAAGCCCCTGGCTGATGAGGATCTTGATCTGGGTCATAATCGCACTTGAAGTCACATTGAGTATGTTTTTTATATCTTCAATGTTTCGGGGTTCCTCCATCAGCAGCAAAAGAAGGTCTTTCCTTTTGTCCGAAAGGAAAAGAGTGCCCAGTAGTTCCAGTTTCATCGTAAATCTCCAGCCACTTTATTTGAACATTTTTCAACTTCGATTATATTTAATTCACATTTCCGGTTTCAAAGTTCTTTTTTGGAAGCCTTACATGCACCGTGGTTCCCGAACCTTCCTCGCTTTCTACCCAGATTTCCCCTTCATGGGCGTTGACAATGTTTTTACAGATATAGAACCCCGATTCAAGTCCCTGGTACCTGCGGGTCATGGAATCGTCAACCTGATAGATTCTGTGGAAAAGGTGGGGGATCAGTCTTTTATGGATGCCTGTTCCGCTGTCTTTTACGGTTATGTGGATGTTCTCTTCCTCCTCTATGGCTGTTACTTCCAGTGTCCCACCGTGAGGTGTGAACTTGATGGCATTGCCCATGAGAGTTGTGAAGAGGTCTGTCAATTTTTGCTTGTCGCCACGAATAGGCGGCAGGTTTGCAGGCAGTTCCTTTTCGACCTTCAGTTCTTTTTCATCTATCAGGAGTACCAGGTTAAGGTAAACATCCGAGAGTATCTTCTTTATCTCTACTTCGGCAAAAGAGTACTCGATCTTTCCTGCCTGTTCAAGGCTCAGGTAGAGCAGGGAATCCACCATCTGTTTCAACCGCTCCGAACTGTTGATTACGGCGTCTATAGCTTTCTGCTGCTGGTCTTCGATAGTCTCCATTGTCTCGAAATCCATAAGGTCGCTGTAATCTACCTTTATCTGGGGAAGGCTTTCAGCCATAAATTCCGCTTTTATCCTGTTAAGGGACCTGAGTTCATCATTGGCTTTTGACAGGTCTTCTGAATAGGATTTAAGGGCATCCTCAAGCTGTTTTCTCTGGATAAGCTGCCACATGCCCTGCATGAGAAGGGTTAGCTGGCGTAAGTCGGATTCATCATATGACTCATCCTTATTTCCAACTCCTGCAACTGCAACTATCCTGTCCCCGTCAAAAACCGGTACGTTCATATGGCGGGTAAGATGCACATGGTCTTTCGGATATCCCTTTTTCAGGGAACTCGGAGCTGTATAATCATTGGTTATAATGGGCTTGCGCTGCCGGATTGCCTCTCCCCAGATACCTGTTGTTTTTACCGGGTAGATAAAGCGCTTGTCTTCGATTGCACATTCTTCCATTGCGCTCTTTGACCAGGAATGCATAATCAGAGAGGTCTCATAGGCGTCCATAAAAGCGAGGTACCCGAGTTTGCTGCCTGTAAGCCTGACTGCCTCTTCGCGGGCAAAGTCTGTTATTTCTTTTAAGGAAGCCCCTGTCATCTGGTTAAGTTTTACAAGGGCTTCAAGCCGGGATTCGTTAAGTTTCTGTGCAGCTTCGGCTTTTTTGCGCTCGGTAATGTCCCTGGCAACCGAGAGGATCGTTTTCTTTCCGTCGTAATCAATAATTCTGGCGCTGACTTCAAGGGGGACAACTGTGCCGTCCTTGCAGACAGCTCCTGAGTTATATACCCTGGACCCCTCGCTCCGGATCTTTTTTAGATTTTCACGGACCGAGTCCCAGTACTCGGCAGGAATGATCTCTTCGGCTTCCATTTTCAGGATCTCTTCCTTCTCGTATCCGAGCCGTTTTACCACTGCCTGGTTTACGTCCATGTAATTTTTTCCTTCGGGCTCGCGGATGTACAGCTGGTCATTGATGTTGTTGAAGACGGTCCTGAATTTGTGTTCGGATTCTTTCAGGGTCTCTTCTGCCAGCTTATGCTCAACTGCAATGGCTGCTAGCTGGGCGTTTGTTTTCATAAAGTCCAGGTCTTCTTTTTCTGGCCTGTGCACTTCGCTGTAGTACATGGAAATAACACCAAGGACTTCTCCGGAGGATGAAACTAAAGGCTCTGACCAGCAGGCTTTCAATCTAGCCTCAGCTGCAAGCTCCTTGTATTCAGTCCAGTAGGGGTGTTCCATTACATTATCTACGGTTACCCTTTTTCTCAAGAAGGCTGCGGTTCCGAAGGAAGCCGCTCCAAAACCAATCTCGATTCCGTCAGTCCTCTGCCTGTAAAACTCAGGAAGTCCCGGAGCAACGCAGTAAAAGAGATGCTTTTTCTCCCGGTCAAGCAGCATTACCGAGCATATAGAGCCTGGTCTGATCTTTTCCATATTTTGAATAAGAAGGAGAAGCACTTCTTCGAGTGGAGCTCCTGAAGCCAGTTGCCCGAGCACCAGGTTCTGTCCTTTCACTATCTCTTCAGCAAGCTTGCGCTCGGTGATGTCCAGAACGATTCCCTGGTAATGGGTAATTTCTCCTTTTTCGTTCCTTTTGATGAGGGTCCTGTCATCTATGTATCGTACTTTTCCTGATTTTGTCAGGACCCGATGCTCCTAGGTGCAGTCCTTATATCCTTCTCTGGAAAACTTTGCCACTTCGGCGCGGATTCTTTCACGGTCTTCAGGGTGTATCAGGTCTTCAAACTTTATTTTTCCAGAGGTGAAATCTTCAGTGGTGTATTCCAGCTTTGTGATATTTTCAGAGACAAATTCAACGGGCCAGCCCTCTTCTGGCTTACACAGAAATACAAACACGGGGCTGCTCTTGATGATGTTTTTTAATTCATTCTTCTTTTTCAGCGCCTTTTGCATCGACTCTTCGGCCTTTTTGCGCTGGGTAGCATCGCAGAGAGTGCCCTGGTAATGGCTAACTTTTCCGTCTTCGTCTCTCCTGATCAGGACCTTGACCTCAGCCCAGCGCGTTTCTCCCGAAGCTGTCACTATTCTGTATTCCTGTGTCAGCTCAGTGCATCCCTTTTCCGAGCATCCGGCAATCTCAGATTTTACCCTTTCAATATCCTCAGGATGGACAATGTCAAGATACCGGATATTTCCGGAGATGAAGTTTTCAACTGCGTAGCCGAACTGCCAGACGTTTTCCGTGATAAGTTCCACAGGCCAGTTCCCTGTTGATTTGCACAAAAAAATAACTATAGGGCTGCTATTTATAAGCGATTCCAGATTTATATCGAATTGTTTCATCGATCCAATTCCTTCATTTTAATTTTATGGATTACCCATTTCCATGAACTATAGACTTGAAATGTTGACCTGTTCAGGGTTAAGGGAACAAACTCTACGTAAACCACTGGTTTTGAGCTACTATACTGTTAAGGGTACGGGATATACCTGCAAAAGTGCTTTAAGGCGGGTTTCCACTTCCATGGCTGAGTGCCCTGAGAATTTTCTGTTTTGGGACTCAGGAGTTGCCTGTATTTAAAAAACTGAGTTCTTTTCAAATAAAATGGAAGTACTGGCTTATTTATCTTTTTATTCTTTTATTTTTTTTATTTTTCATCTATACTTATATTAGCTTAAATTTCATTTCTTTTTATTTTCGATTTTTTTTTCTCTACTTCTCTTGTAATTCTCTTCAGTCTTTGATCAACCGGGATATTATTTTAAAACATCAACAATGTAAAGATGGACTGCCTGATTTTTCTTTACAACAACTTTATTTTCAGTAAGAATCTCTGAACAGCCCTTCTTTCTTGAGAAAAGACGTTTTCAGTTCCCAGTAAAGGGAGTTTATGGAAAGACGTATTTTTTTACAAACCCTGTTTTCTACACAAATTGTAGGTAATACCTTAAGCAATTCTATGTTTTTCTATGATTCATACTTAATCCTATATACTATACTTAGACGACAAAATCATGGTTTATTTCTTATTTTGAGCTTCGGTTTTCTGGATACATTTATATATCCCCCTTGTCTATATAGATTCTGTACGATTCATTAGTAACTCCTCAGGGGGCTTATTTATTACCAAGGATAAACGAAAAGTCCAGTTTACCGGAAATTCTACCTATATAGTGTCCCTTCCCATTAAATGGGTCCGAGATATAGGGATTGAGGCCGGAGACACACTTACTCTTACACCCATGCCTAACAAAACCCTGCTGGTTTCTTCCAGTGTGGTTTCAAAAGAACATTCTGCCCTTAAGGCAACTATAGATTACCTTCACTCCGATAGTGCGGAAAACAACCTGAGAATCCTTATTTCACATTATCTGGTAGGTTATGACGTAATCAGGTTGACCACTAAAAAGGGTTTCAGCGCCTATGACCGCAAGTTTATAAAGGACTCTGTGCGCCAGAAACTTATAGGTCTGGAACTTGTGGAAGAATCTAGAAACGAGCTTGTCTTCCAGTGCCTCCTGAACTACAACGACCTTCCTCTAAGCCGTGTAATCAAAAACATGTATGGGCTTGTTCTTTCCATGCTTGAGGACTCCATGACCTGTCTCTTATACACATCT